>CAZLII010000614.1:0-3183 GCA_964559065.1 uncultured Nitrospirales bacterium
GTGCGATCAATAGAAAGTAATTTTCTGGATTCCCGCTTGCGCGAGAATGACGCTCCCAAAGGTTGACTTTGGGAGCGAGCGGGCAAGATGAACAGACTCTATAGCGCGGGCTAATGTTTGTCGTGTGGCGTGTTGGCAGTTTTGCCAGTGTATTGCCAGTTGGCGTGGTGGGCGTCGGCCCATTTGCTGCTGACTTTGCCGCCGAAGAGGCTGTTGAGGCTGTGGGGGACGACGAAAGCAGCGAGGTAAACATGGGCCATGAGCAGGAGGATCATGATGAGCGCAGCGATGTCGTGCGCGGTGTACACGAGTTCCTGGCGGGGGAAGTGCGCCCCCCGGTTGAGGCCCATCAGGACGCCGGAGGCGGCGAGTACGCCGCATGCGGCGATGGCGATCCAGAAGAGGATTTTCTGGCCGGCGTTGAATTTTCCGGCGGGGAGGTGTTCTTTGACGCCGCCAAGGTAGCCGCCGGCCTTGAGCAGCCATCGGAGATCGCCCCTGGCGGGGAACATCGCGCACACCCATGACAGGAAGATGGCGATGATGCCGACGATGGAGGCGTAGCCGACGTAGGTGTGGACGATGCGCGCCCAGGGGCCGAGGGGGTCGTGGCGGCCGAGCAGGAAGAAGAATCCGGTGACGGCGAGCACGACGACGGTGGTCATGGCGATGAGGTGGCCGAGGCGTTCGTGGGCGCGGAATCGGAGCACATCGAGTGCGGGATAGGCGACGCTGTTTTTGCGGCCGATCAGCGCGAAGTGGAGCAGCATAATCAGCAGCACGGCGAGCACGATCCATGGGGAGGCGGGCTTGAGGATTTCCTCGCGGAATGCGCCGATGCGAATGGCGAGGGGATCATAACCCAGGAGTACGTGCATGGGCGCGGTGACGGGCTTGGCGTCGGGGCCGAAGGGGTCAATGACGACGGGGCCGAAGAAGAAATGGGAATCGGCGCTGTGGCAGTCGGCGCAACCTTTCGCGCCGAGCGCGGACGCGGCGGGTTCGACGCCGTGGGAGACGGTCCAGGGAAGCCGCTGGGCGAGTTCGGCGATGGCGGCATTGGCGGCAGTGTCCACCTCTTCGACGGCGGCTTTGTATGGGCGCACGAGCCGGGTTTCAGTCAATTGCCAGACCAGGACCGGCGGGTCCCAACTAAACGCGCCGGGGACCTCTTCCTGTTCATAGCGTTCGGCGGCGATGAATGCCTCGTTCTCGCCGATGCGGTCCATCTGGAGATAGTCGGTATCGTAGGGGTTTTCCCAATCTTCAACGTGGACGCGCCAGGCATTGACGCCTTTGATGTAGTAGAGATCGCGCCCCTTGAAGCGTGGCGCGGCTTCGCTGATCGCCCAGGCCATGACGGCCATTTCCGCCTCTGTGTTGATTTCGGGGAAAGTGTCGTTGTTGTCGTCATAGATGGCGATGCGGCGTCTGTCAGCGGCGCCATAGGGCGCGAGTTTCGCCTGAACCGCTTCTTGCAGTTTGCGCGTGGCGGCCTGCGCGGTTTCGCGCGTTGCGCGGGGGTCTTCTTCGGTCTTGGCTTCCTCGGCGGCCTCTGCGGGGGCGGCTTCGGCGGTTTCTTGTTCGGCGGCTTCCTGTTCGCCGGCTTCCCCTTCGCGGGGCAGGCCGGGGGAAATGCCGCCGGCGGCGGGCTGATGGGGGTATTGATAGAAGCGGTATTCCTCGGATGCCAGGAACTGCCACGCGGCGTCCATGTCATTCAGAAACAAGGGCCGCGCCACGGGGCCTTCGAGATAGGCCCAGAAGGCGCCGAGTTGTTGGCCTTCGGGGTGAATGATGCCGTCGCCCTTGCTGCGGGCGAGGATGAAGGGTGTTTCGGCGATGGTGGCGCCGGGGCGCTTGGGCTGGAGCGTGGTGGGAATTTCCTTGACCCAGCCGTCTTCCAGTTTCCACGCCTGTCCGCGGAAGACCCCCACGGGGAACATGTTCTCACGGTGCGGCGCCGTGGCCTCCAGCGCGAAGAGCATCAGGCTGAGCGCGTCTTCGGACTTCATGCCGCCGTGCGTTTCGATGAAGTCGCGGACGCGGAAGGCGCCTTGGGGCAGTCTGGAGGTGCCGTCTGCGTTGCCGAAATAGTCCCGCAACGCATCGCCGGGCTGGACCATGAGATTTGCTGCGGCATCGAGTTCCGCCGGCGTGTAGGGGTAAAGGATGTTTTTCGGATCATAGGCGACAACACGCCCCCAGTTGGTGCCGAAGAGGTAGGAATCGAAGGCCTTGGGATCAATCTGTTCGGGAAGTTGAATGGCTTTGCCGGTAGTGGTGTCCACTACGGCGGTGGGCACGAAGGGGCGGTGCGTGATGTGGCAGGCTTCGCAACTGATGCGTTCGAGGTGCAGGGGCGGCAATCCGGGGTGCGGATAGTTGGGCGCGCCGCGTTCCTGGCGTTCATGGCATTCAGCGCAGGAGAGAACGGTGTTGTCGAGGTCGTCGCGGACGGTCTGGCTTGAGGAAGAGCCCTTGGCGAAGTTGTGACGGATGTCGCCGTGGTGGCAGTCAATGCAGCGGATGCCCTGCTCGGTGTGTACATCCTGCATGTAGGGACTGTGCCAGGTGCTTCCGCGTTTCTGCACGCTGGACATGTCATGGCAGAACATGCACTGGCGGTCGGTGGGGCGGCGGATGTGCATATGGACGGTGCCGTCGGCGCGGAACAGGCTCATGTCGTAATAGACATTCGGGGACTGACCCTCGGCGACGGAACCCCATATGTAGCCGATGCCTGCAGCGGCGGTGGCGGCCCATTTGAAATTGAGTTTCTTGATTTGCTGGGCGCGGATGGAATACTCGTAAGATTCGAGGTGGCAGATAAAGCAGTCGGCTTCCATGACGCCGCTCTTGTCCCATGGGGATTCGTGATAATCGCTGTCGCCGAGCATGGTAATGCCCCGATCGCGGGCGATGACGCGGTCGTAGCGCTGCCAGCCTCGGTCAAACTCTGCGGGACCGCCGCCGGGATGGCACACGCCGCAACTGACGACCCATTCAAAGGGGGTCATGTCAATTTCGTTGGGGTCTTCGAAATGCTTGGGGGCGAGTTCGCGCTGGTAAAGCAGTTGCCATTTGCCGAAGAAACCGGGACTGCGATGAGGCGATTGCCCGTCGCCGGGGGGGACTTCGGGATACATTTCGTCGCGGCCGGTCTGAAAATGATACCCATGC
>CAZLII010000615.1:0-3180 GCA_964559065.1 uncultured Nitrospirales bacterium
CCTATGGTTCAAATTCAGTGTACACGTTCTCATCTGACTTTTCAAGCGCGGCAACCGCTTCCGCCCGAGGAGCGGGCGATCGCATGGGCCTTCAGCGCAATACGGCACTGAACATGCCTCCCGGATCCAATACGCACATCCCCCTCATTGCTTACCCGAAGTGCGCCCTCAGGCAAATCATGGAATGCGCTTTTCTAGGCCCTGCATAAATTGACAACCATAGGAAAAGCGTGTATGATTGATTGGAAGAAAGGTGGGGCCACCGGCGCTCTCTGTTTCGTTTGGCCGCATTCGCCGTTGTCAGGAGGTTTCTATGTCCACAAGGCGCAGCCCCGCGCAGTATCGAAGCAAAGTCGCATCGATCGTGGCGTTTTTCATCTCCCTTGCACTGGTGGGCGGCGCGGTCTATCTGGGGGTTCAGGCGCTGTACTTTGACTATTCCGGGTATCTGCCTTCGGGTGCGACGGTGCGCGCGTTTCTGCCGGATGGCGGCGTCTACAAGGTTACGACAACTTCAAGCCCCTTTGATCTGGAAGAGTACGTGGAACCGACGATGAAGCCCGCGCCGACGCTCCGGCCCACGCGCATTCCGCTGGACTTGTTCGCCGTCCGGGACACCAAAATGATGATGACCGGAACCGACAAGCTGGGCCATGTCGGGCTGACCCTGTGCGAACCCTCCGCCGCCGACGGGAACGCCGTGATGATGGTGCGGGGCTGGGGCTACATCCGGGGCGCGGACGCCTCCGAGAGCCAGATCTACCTGGCGGTCTCCGCCAAGAACGGCGCGGACCATCGCTTCTACCGGGTCATCCGCCAGTCGGGCTCCACCGGCATCCAGCACGATCCTTCCACCGGGACGAATCTGGACCAGGCGGACTTCGCAGCCGCCTTTGGCGCGGACACCTACGACGACGGCGTATACAAGCTGGGCCTTCTGATTCGGGTGGTGAACGGAAAGAGGGTGGCCGAAGAGGCCTATTATCCGCTGGGCGATCAATACAACTTTATTGTGGTCGGCGGAAAGATTCAATAATATCCGGCGCTTCTTACGGGCAACTTCAGGTTGCGCACATCGCAAAAACCGAACATGGGAATTGGTGTACTTGCGTCCCCTCTTCTGTCATAATAGCCTCATCAAATGAAAGGAAGCATATGCGATGAGCTTTGGACAGAATTTGCTTTTCCTCCGAAAGATGCACGAGGGGATGACGCAGGAAGCATTGGCCGAGAGAATGGGCGTATCCCGACAGACGGTTTCAAAATGGGAGATGGATTCGGCTTTTCCTGAGATGGAAAAAGCCGTCGCGCTGAGCGAACTCTTTTCCTGCTCGCTGGATGAACTGCTGCGGGGGAATATGAATTCGGGCAATGAGGCCTATACGGGCATCCGCGTGGAGGATGTGCCGCCCTTCCGATACGTCCGGCACATCGTCATCAGCACCACGCCGGAGGACGACGCCATCAAGCACGTGACCGACTGGGCAACCGCAAGCGGGATCAAAGCGCCGGAGATTTTCGGGCTTGACTTCCCCAATGTAACCCCTGAGCAAATCAACGTACACCATATGCACGGGTATCTGGCCGCGTGCGTTTTGCCGCCAGATTTTGGAGCAAACTGCGCAGACACCGTGATCCTCGCGCAAGCAAAGCAGCGGTATGCGGTCATCACAATCAAGGAGCCTTTTGCGGCGCCGTTTTCGTTGATTCCGAATGCGTACAAGACGCTGATGCGGTATATGGACATCAACGGCCTCAAGCACAGGGAGACAAAGGAAGTCCTTCCCTGCTTTGAAAAGGTGTATAAAAGAGATGGCGCGACCTACATGGACGTATACATTGCCGTTGACAACTGATACCAATGGAAAACATTAATGCGTCCAAAGCGGCGAGGTATTTTCGATGCAGAACAAGGAGCCGGAGCGAGGCGACCCTTCGGGATACGCCTTCGGCGTATCTCCGCCGTCGGCGACGACGCGCACATCAGCTTTGACAAGAAATGCGCGCACCTATTGTAACGGCAGGCGAGGTATATTATTGTCGGTCACGCTTATGGACCCCGTCCGCGTCATTGCGGCCGGGGCCGTATGGTGATGTAATGCGTCAGCCGCCGTAGCCGAGCAGCACGCGCGGCAGCCACAGCGTGATTTCAGGAATGTAGGTGATCAGCATGAGTACCACCAGCATTGTTCCCAGCGGCAGCCAAATTTCTTTGATCACGTCTTTAAGCGGTGTTCCTGATACACCCGATGTAATGAACAGCAGCATGCCGAACGGCGGCGTGGACAAGCCGATCATCATGTTGAACACGACGACCAGGCCAAAGTGCACCAGGTCGATGCCGAAAGCCCGGGCGACCGGCAGCAGGATCGGAATAAACACCACCTGGATGACCGATGTGTCGATGAACATTCCCAGCAGCAGAATGGAGATGTTGACGATCATCAGGAATACGTATTTGTTGGTCGTCATCGACAGGATCAGGTTGCCGAGATTTACGGCGACCTGTTCCTTGGCGACGATATAGCTGATGCATGTCGCCGCGCCGATCATCAGCGAGACCGAGCCGACCGACTTGACGGTATCGACCAGCACCTGCTTGAAGCCCTGCCATCTGAGCACTCGATAGGCGAATAGCGCGATCAGAAGCGCGTACAGGCCCGCGACCGCGCCCGCCTCGGTGGGGGTCATGACGCCGGTGTAGATGCCGAGCAGCAATATGACCGGGGTCAGAATCGCGGGAATCGTGGTTACTGTATACCGGAGGAATGCCCTGACGCTCACTTTTTCGCTGCGCGGATAGTTGCGCTTATACGCGACATAGGCGACATACAGCATCAGCGCGATGGCCAGCAACACGCCCGGCACCATACCGCCCATAAACAGCGCGCCGACCGACGCCCCGGAGAGCATGGAATAGATTACCATCGGGATCGACGGTGGGAAGATCGGGCCGATGGTCGCGGACGCCGCAGTGACAGCGCAGGAAAAGCCGTCATCGTAGCCTTCGCTGCGCATCGCGTCGATTTCCATCTTCCCGATTCCGGCCGCGTCGGCGATTGCTGAGCCCGTCATGCCCGAGAAAATGAGCGATACTACAATGTTGACATGCGCGAGCGCCCCTTTCTTTCTGCCCACAATCGCCTTTGAAAAATTGAACATTGCATCCGTAACTTTGCC
>CAZLII010000616.1:0-3176 GCA_964559065.1 uncultured Nitrospirales bacterium
TTCCAGTTGCCAGAACAACCTGAAACAATTGGGACTGGTGATGAAGATGTACGCCAATGAAGACCGCGGCCAGAAATTCCCCACCATTGACATCTGGGACTGCGACGCCTCTGATGGTCGGACGGACCCCTCCTTTGTGGTCAACGCAAACCAGATTTTTCCGGAATACCTGACGGACCCCAGCGTGCTGCTGTGTCCTTCCGATCCCGACGGCACCGATGTGGCGCAAGTGTTCAACGACGCTGACAATCTTGCGTTTGTTTGGGACGGCACGAAAAACGTGCCGACCTCCGGCGTGCCCAACACGGATTTCTACCCCTGTGAAGTGGACAATGACAGTTGCAGTTATCTCTACTTTGGCTGGGCGTTGCATGTGCCCGGCATCACGGATGACCCACACGTCTTCCAGTCCACGGAGACCATGGCGTTGATCAACGAAGCCGCAGGATACTTTTCGAGCAAACCGGGTTTGGACCCTGCCGTGGTCATGGGCTTCGTGCAGACTGTCTATCAGTTGATGGAATTGATGGACGATCCCCCGATCAGCCAGGCCGGCGAGTTTGACAAGGACATCAACGCGGGCGCCATGACGGTGTATCGCTACCGCGAAGGCATAGAGCGGTTCTTCATCACCGATATCAACAATCCAGCGGCGAGTTCCAAAGCGCAGAGCGAAATCTCCGTCATGTCGGACTTCATCGCCGCGCGTCAGATGCAAAGCATGCAGTTCAACCATGTCCCTGGCGGTTCCAATGTGCTGTACATGGACGGTCATGTTGAGTTTCACCGCTATCCCAGCGGATGGCCTGTCAGCCCCCTGTTGGCGGGCATCATTTCCGTTTTCTGATCTCTGATATAGTCCATGTCCGGTAACAGGGCAGGGCTTCGGTCCTGCCCTGCCATACTTCACGGTCACGCGTAACGCCCGCAAGAACGCCACGGCAGGAGGCGCATATTCATGGTGTTTCAGGAATCATTGACGTTTGAGACAAAAACGCCTGGCGAAATGCGGGACATCACCCGGCAGGTCCAGGCCGTGCTTGACCGGTCGGGCATACGGGCGGGGATTGCCCATGTTTTCAATGTTGGCAGCACGGCCGCCATTGGCACTATTGAATTCGAGCCGGGGCTGGAAGAAGACCTGCCCCGGGAATTGTGCCGGCTCTTTCCCCCGGGACGCCATTACGGCCATGAGAATGCGTGGCAAGACGGCAATGCCCATTCTCACTTGCAGGCGACATTGCTGGGTCCGGACTGCACCGTGCCCATCCAGGAAGGCCGCCTGAAACTCGGCGTCTGGCAACAACTCTTTCATTTGGAATGCGATATCAAACCGCGCCGCCGCGAAGTCATGATAACGATTATCGGCGAATAGGCGGCGTTTCGGCGCGTGCGTCCGAAAAATCGTTATTTTTCGGGATCATCCCCCAGCAGCAACCGCAGCACCGCATTGGCCTGGTGGTGCGCGGCCACGCCGACACGCGGCGCCATCAGGCCCGTACCTGGTGCGGCCGCCGTGTTCAAGTCGCCCACCACCACCATCGCTTTTCCCATGCGCCGCGTTATCACCGTGTTCGCGGGACGATGCCCCGCCAATCCCGACGCGAGCACAATGGGCCTGTCCGGGAAGGCGCGGCCATAACTCTCCGCTATCATCGCCTTCGCCTCCGCCGTGTCGAAAGCCTCCACCAGCACATCCACATCGCCGAATATCTGCGGCGTGTTTTCCTCATTCAGCCGCACGCAATGCGTTTCAATGCGGACATAGGGGTTGATGCGGCGCAGATTGACGGCGCACGCCTCTGTCTTGGCCATGCCGATCTGGTCCACGAAGTATTGCTGCCGGTTCAAATTGCTCGGCTCCACCACGTCAAAATCGGCCAGGACCAATCGTCCCACGCCGATGCGCGCCAGCGCCACCGCGACCGAGGAACCCAGGCCGCCCAATCCCGCGATGCCCACGGAGGCTTTTTTCAATACCGCATGCACGCCCGGCGTATGCCGCGCCACCATCAACGCCTCCAACTCCGCCTCGCTGGGCATCTCCCCCCGCCGAATCAGCACCACGGCATCCCCAGGCGCCAGCACGCGGTCCTCGTTTACGGGAAATCCGTTCAAGACCATCACGTCTGCGTCGGGTTTGTACTGCTGACGCAAACCATACAATGTGCAATGCGCCGACACGCGGAGGGGTCGTTCGCAAAGCGTTATCTCTATTTCATCCATCCGCGAATTCCTTCAAGAGCATGGTGGCTTCCTTCAGGGACGGGGCCTTTCATTTCGGAAACAACAGCATACAGCATTCTCCGCCGGGGTGGACAATTTGCATTGTGATGGGGTGGCCGCGCCAAGGACAGCAGGGACAGCAAGGACAGCAACGACAGCAAGGACGGAAAGGACAGCAAGGACAACAAGGACAACAAGGACGGCAAGAACGGCAATACATTTGCATCCAGCCTTCTGTCTTTGATCTCTTCGATCTCCCTGCGGTTCCTGTTGTCTTGGTTGTCCTTGCTGTCCTTGCTGTCCTTGTTGTCCTTTTCGCCTTTTCCCCGGTCAATTTGTCCCTGCCGTGCATGTGTGGTAAAGTCTCTCCAAAAAAGTGCGTCGGGGGCATTCATCAAAACATGTGATTTCCGGCGCGCAGGCGCCGGTTCAGGCCCTTTTCAACAGCAAACGGACAGGAGGAAACGGATATGGGTCGCATTGCGGGTATTGTGGCGTTGTCGTTGGCGCTCTTGGCGGGATATGCCGTTGCCGATGACGATGATTTTATCATGGGCAACTACCACGGTCAGTTCGATACGGATGCCTGGCAGGCGCGCACCTTGCGCGCCGAGGTCGCCGCGACGGCCAAACTGCGCTATCGCGCCGTTTTTCATGTCGGCGGCGAGGGGTTGGACACCCAGCGGGTGGAAATCACAGGTAGGCGCAATCGGGAAGAGGACAAGCATGCCGTGTTCTCCGGCGAAGTGGACTTGGGCGAAGCGCTGGGCGGGGAATATGTCGTTGAGGGGCGCATAGAGAACGAGACCTTCACCGGAACCTTCAAAGGGAAGGGCCGCCGCGCCGAAACGGCGGCATTCACCCTGAAGCGCGTCTTTCTGGAGCCGCCCACGCGCGGCATGGCGCCCCCCGAAGGCGCCATTGTCCTCATGGATGGCGAGAATATGGAT
>CAZLII010000617.1:0-3174 GCA_964559065.1 uncultured Nitrospirales bacterium
ATGGTGGAGGAGAAAATAGCGGCGATCCTGAAAATAGCCGGAAAAGACAGCAAGGACAACAAGGACGGCAAGGACAGCAAGGGTGGTAAGGACAGCAGGGGCAACAAGGACGACAGGGACGACAAGGACGACAGGGACGACAAGGACGATAACGACAGCAAGGACAACAAGGACAGCAAGGACAGCACTGAAAACTGCGCCAAGGACAACTAACCAGGTGATTTCCACGATGGATGCAGTGTCTTTATGAAGATTTCCTAATGTGTATGTCCTTGCCGTCCTTGTTGTCCTTGTCGTCCTTATTGTCTTTGGCGTTCCGCCTTTGCCTTACAATCACCCCAACGCAGCGGCCGCGCATAATTGACCCCATCAACCCTATCTGCTACGCTCCCGGCATTGCGAACAGGAGATGGTCCCGATGCCCGTGCCGATGCTCGACCTGAAGGCGCAGTATGCGTCCATCAAGGGGGAAATAGACGCCGCCGTGGCGGAGGTGCTGGCCAGTCAGCAATTCCGTGGCGGCCCCAAGGTGGAAGCGCTGGAGCAGGCCATCGCGCGGTATGTGGGCGCGCCGCACGCCATCGGCGTAGCCTCGGGTACGGACGCGCTGCTGTTGCCGTTGAAGGCCGTCGGCTTGCGGCCGGGCGACGAGGTCATCACCACGCCGTTCACGTTTTTTGCGACGGCGGGCGCGATCGTCAATGCCGGCGGCACGCCGGTCTTTGTGGACATTGATCCCGACACCTATAACATCAATCCGCATTTGATTGAATCAGGCATCACGGACCGCACCCGCGCCATCATCCCGGTGCATCTCTATGGCCAGTGCGCCGACATGGACCCCATCTTGGACATCGCCGCGCGGCGCGACCTCCATGTCATCGAGGATGCTGCGCAGGCGATTGGCGCGCGTTATCTCGGCCGACCCGCCTGTTCCATGGGCCATGCCGCTGCGATCAGTTTCTATCCCACCAAGAACCTCGGCGCTGCGGGCGAAGGCGGCATGGTCGCAGCGCGCGATGACGCCATCGCGGCGACGGTGCGGCTCTTGCGCGCGCACGGCGCAGGGACCACCTATATTCATACCCTCGTGGGCATGAACAGCCATCTCCACAGCATTCAGGCGGCAGTGCTTGGCGTGAAATTGCGTTATCTTGACACATGGAACGCGAAACGGCGGGAAAATGCCGCTTATTACAACAGCCGTTTTGCCGCAATGCAGGAGATCGTTACCCCCAAGACCGCCCCCGGCAATGATCACGTCTTTCATCAGTATGTGATACGACTGCCGCGCCGCGACGGGGCCCGCGGGTTGTTTCAGGAACGCGGCATCGGTTGCGGGGTATTCTATCCACTGCCGCTGCACCGGCAGGAGTGTTTCGCGCCCTTCGGTTGCGGGGGGGCGGAATGCCCGGAAGCGGACCGCGCCGCACAGGAAGTGCTGGCATTGCCCATCTACCCGGAGTTGACGACGGAACAGATGGACGAGGTGGTTCAGGCGATCAAGGAGCACCTGGCGCGTCGTTGATGCGGAGTTCTCCCGCGCCTTCCGGCGCGGTGTTCACCACCACCGCCTCCGCGAGTTCCCCCGCATCGAGCGGCACATCGCGGCCCGCGAGCGCCGCGTAACGTTCCGTCGCCATGGTTCCGCGCACCTTTTCCGCGATGCTGTCGGCATTTTCGGCGCGGCACAACGCCAGCACCGCCCCGGCGATGCCCGCCCCGGTCAACGAAGCGCCAAGCGCGCCGGCGGATATCGCAGCATCCACCAAAGCATCCAGTACCGGACTGCTCGCGCCGTAATCGCCAGGCCACAGGGCAAGAGGAAGACTGTCTTGTTCCATGGCGTCCAGCGCTGCGTCATCCACATCACGTCTAAACGGATTGCCCGCCGCATCCACGACGCGGTCGCCGTCATGCCCGACGTTCATCAAACGACCCGCCAGTGCGTAGTCTCCCGATTCCAGCGCCTGCGCGAAGCGCCGCGCGCGCTCGGACTCCGCCAGCCCGAAAAGCAGCGGACCGCGAAGGTTGATCCAGCGCGGGCGATGCATTTGCGACACGCCGCCCAAATATCGCGCATAAATTACGTCGAAGTCGGCGATCTGATAGCGGTCCTGCAGTTCTTCCGGTGACAGAGAAACAGGTATTCGACGCAACAATTCAACAACGACGCGCGGACCGCCCAGGGCATCTGCGTCAATGCGGGCGAGGCGGTCCATCGCCGCCACACGATCCGGCGCGACGCCCATTGCGAGGAGTTCCCGCCGAAGAATCGCCAGGGCCATGCTGTACGCGAAGCGGTTGCCGGTATATGCGGACAGTTGCGCACCGCTGAGGTTGCGGCTTGTGTGGGAGTTAATCACCAGCACGCGCAATGTATCCGGGAATAGTATCCGCCGCACGCCGGAGAGGTCCAAGTCTTCCGCAAACAGCGCTGCATTCACCAGCATGCCGCGCCGTCCGAGCACCATTGCGCCCTGATCACTGACCCCCGTTCGCGCGCCCGTGTACCACTCCGCATCACGCACCGCAAGAATGCGTTGGGCCTCATCCATGTCGCCGCCGTGTGTGTGCAGAACGCCCAAGAGCACGGCCAGACACAGCGCATGCGAGGAACTCAACGCTGCGCCGCGCGGCAAATCGCTGCCGATAACACAGTGGAAACCAGTGAAAGGGCGATGCCCCAGGGCGCACCGCGCGCGAATGACCGCGCCACGCAGATAGTTGCTCCAATCGCCTTTGCGCGATGCCACCCGGCGCACGGTTTCGGGCGCGTAGATGAAATCCAACCACGCACCACTTACCGGCGGGCGCGTTTCCTCAACGGCAAAGGAGACCTCTCCAAACGCCGGGTCCGTGTTGACAAACACACAGCGCCCCACGTCCGCCTGCGCCATAACGGCCACAACCTCGCGCTGATGCGTCATCAGGTTCAGGTAGCCGCCGTGGGTGTCCACGTGCATGCCGCGAAGATTGATGCGGCCAGGCGCGCGGAAGATGCGCACGGGCGCATCGCCGAAACGTTCCACGAAGCGCGTCAGTGCGTTCCGGAGCAACGCCGCCCTGAGGCGCAGTTCTTCTTCATTATCACCATAAATCCGGCCCAAGCATTGCCGGGTCGCGCCGGCGAACGACGGTTCCAGCGCGCGCAGCCATGTCAATGCGGCAATC
>CAZLII010000618.1:0-3162 GCA_964559065.1 uncultured Nitrospirales bacterium
ACTCGCCGATTACGGCGCGGACGTGGTGCGGGTGGAATGGCCCGCGACGCCGGATATCTGCCATCTGCTCCCGCCGATGCTTCCCGGCGCCGACCCGCCGGACGGGTACCTCAGCCAGTCCGCCAACAAAAACAAACGCAGCATCGCTTTGGATGTGCGGACGGAACAAGGCAGGGCGACGTTCATGCGCATGTTGCCGCTGTTCGATATCGTGCTGGAGAATTTCAAAAAGGGCACGATGACGGCTTGGGGGTGCGGCTACCAGGAATGCCGCAAGGTGAAACCAGATATCATTTACATATCCATCACCGGATTCGGCCAGTTTGGCCCATACTCCGAAAGACCGGGGTATGACCCCGCCGCGCAGGCCTATTCAGGTTTTATGTGGATGAACGCCGAGGATGAAGAGGACCACCCATTGCGCGCGCCCACTTTCGTCGCGGACGAATTGGCCGGGTTGCATGCCGCGCTCGGCGCCGTCGCCGCAATGCGGCATCGGGATCGAACAGGCGAGGGACAACACATTGATGTCTCTTTGCTGGATGCCATGATGGACTCCTGCACCGGCCTGCAAGTCATGGCGGCGGCGGGGCTACCCACGCCGCGCATCGGCAATCCCATGCCATTTGCCGCGCCAACGGGTGTCTTCAAGTGCAAAGACGGCTATGTCTATGCAGGTGTTCTTCTCGATACGCATTGGAAGATCATGGCAAAAATGATCGGCCGTCCCGACCTGGCCGATGATCCCCATTACGCCAGTTTTTCCGACCGCGTCGTCCGCCGCAAGGAAGTGGACGAGATTCTGGAATCCTGGTGCCGGGAACGCACGCGCGAGGAAGTGGTTAAGACGTGTCGCGATGCGCAGATTGCCGTAGCGGCCGTTTATACGCCCCAGGAAGCGGTGAACGATGAGCACGTCATCGCGCGCGAAACGGTCCAACCGCTCACCAACCAAGCAGGAAATACAGTCCGATTGAACAATACCGCAGCGAAGTTCTCGCGCACGCCGGCAAGAAACCGCTCCTGTGCGCCGCGCGTTGGAGAACATACCGACGAGGTGCTGCGGGAATCGGGGGTGAATGAGGCGGAGATCGCCGCGCTCCGCAATGCCGGCGTGATTGTCTGAGAGTGTTTTGCGTCAGGTTCTTTCAATCGAATCTGACATATTATCGGCAGGGGTGCGTACTTGTGTAGGGAGATGTCGCCTGTGCAAGAACGGAGAACGTCATTGTATCCCCGCGACCAAGCATTGAGCATCGCGATCATCGGCGCTTCAGGGGACCTCGCCCTCAAAAAAATCTACCCCGCGCTCTTTGCACTGTATTGCCAAAACCTGCTCCCTGAAAGATTTCATGTAAGCGGCTACGCCCGGACGCCGATGTCCAACGAGGTCTTCCGTGAGCAGGTCATGAAAAACCTGACCTGTCGCTATACCCCGGGGGAACAATGCGCGGAACATATGAATCGCTTCCTGCAACATTGCACATATGTTCCCGGACAATATGACGACATTGAAGGATTTCGACGCCTCGACGCGGACCTGCGCGCGTTCGGTCCGGAAACCCGGGAAAATCGCCTCTATTACATGTCCATTCCGCCGTTCCTCTTCCTCGATGTCGCGCACGCCATCCGCGCCGCCGGCATGGCCCATCAGCAAGAAGACAGTCCATGGTCGCGCGTGGTGATCGAAAAACCATTCGGCAGTGACCGGCATAGTTCAGACGAATTGACCGAGAATATGGCGAAGGTCTTTTCCGAAAGCCAGACCTTCCGCATTGATCATTATCTCGGCAAGGAAGTGATCCAGAACCTGATGGTTCTCCGTTTCGCCAATCTGATTTTCGATCCCATCTGGAATCGTTCCTGCATCGAGCATGTAAAAATCTCCTGGATGGAGGATATCGGACTGGAAGGCCGTGCAGGCTATTTTGACCAATATGGGATCATCCGCGACGTGATGCAGAATCACCTTATCCAGATCATGGCGCTTGTAGCGATGGAGGAGCCCATTACGCTGGATGCCCATGACGTGCGCAATGAGAAAGTGAAGATACTTCGCTGCGTGCCGCCGCTGACGCTCAACGATGTGATTGTGGGCCAATACGCTGCGGGAAACTATCAGGGACGACGCCATCCCGGGTATCTGGAGGAACCTGAGATCCCCCCGGATTCCATCACGCCGACCTATGCCGCTGCAGCACTGCGTGTCAAGAACCGGCGCTGGGACGGGGTGCCTTTTCTGATTCGCGCGGGCAAAGGACTCAACGCGCGCATGACCGAAATCCACATCCAATTCCGCCACGTTCCCGCCAACATTTTCGCCAAGTCGCGTGAAGACGTTACGCCGAATGAACTGATTATCCGGGTTCAGCCCGACGCCATGATTTCGTTCCGGATCGTTAATAAGGCGCCCGGACTCAAAATCGCCCTCGCACAAAGCGACCTCGATCTCCAGTACGCCTCCGCCTTCGAGTCTGCCGTCATCCCGGACGCCTATGAATGCCTCTTGCTCGATGTCATTCAGGGAGACCGAAGTCTTTTCATCCGGGCAGATGAACTCCAGGCCGCCTGGGATATCTTCACCCCCGTCCTGCATGAACTCAGCGCCTGCACCATCCGCCCGCAGCCCTATCCGTTCGGCAGCGACGGCCCGGAATCTGCGCGAGCACTCGCCGCGCTGCATGGAACTGTCTGGTAACCGGTGGAGGGCATTCGCTGGGTATGGCTGCCATTCAGGTGAGACGATTCGCCGGGACGGAGGAATTCCGAAAGGCCTTCTTGCAGACGCTTCAAGAAGAACTGCAACGCACTTGCACAACCCCTTCCGCCGTCATGATTCCCGGCGGCAGAACGCCCCTGCCGGTGTTCGATGCCATCGTGCGCAAACCGTTTCCAATCGCGCTGACCACCTATATCGCCTACACGGATGATCGCCATGTGCCCGAAGATTCACCGGAAAGCAACTTTGGCGCATCGCGGCCCATGCTGCGCGCCCTGGAAATCCCCCCGGAACGGACCATCCGTGTACGCACTGACCTGCCGCTGGCCGCCGCCGCTGAACGTTATCACACGGACCTGAAAAGTTTTGTTGACGGCGGTGGATGGATCGGCGTGGCGTTTCTCGGCCTCGGCCCAGACGGGCACACCTGCTCCCTCTTTTCC
>CAZLII010000619.1:0-3157 GCA_964559065.1 uncultured Nitrospirales bacterium
GGCGCTTTGGCTGGCTTGAGGAGGGCGGCTTGGAAAACCCAGCCAAAGCGCCGAACAGACGGCGCACTCCAGATAATAAAAGAGCCTGACATATCAGTATTCTGTAATGATGGGCTTACGTATATGTGCTGTCCACAAAACGCGTCATCGTATTTACGAATACATGAACTAAGGAATTTCGGCCCGTTGGGCCGGATGTCATCAGACAGGCACGGCACCGTTGTTCGCGATGCCGTTTCAGACATACGATGTTGCATCTATCTGCATATCCTTGGATATTCGCCAGGACTCCGAAATATGCAAGAATGTGGAGAGCACTTGAAACAAAATGAAACAAGCCGTGAGAATTCGGTATTCTCAAGTAACAAAAGACTGTGGGAAAATTATAAAATGGAGGCGATCCCGGAGTAGATGCCGGTTTCCCGTGTTTTGGGGAGCGATATGGCTTGCAGAGGGCAACAAAAGAGGAGAGTCAATCATGAATATGCATCATGAACCCGCCGAAGTCTCCCGCCGTTCTTTCTTGCGGGTTGCCGCGACAGCGGCCGGGCTTGCGGGCATGAACACAGTTGTGACGGCCGAGGAGAAGGTGATTCAGGGATTCGAGGAAACGGAAAGCACGGTCCGGAAGGATGCCGTGTGGACGCCTAAATCCGACCGCAAAATCCGCATGGGCATTGTCGGCTATGGCGTGTGCCGCTTCGGCGCGTCCTTTTATTTCCAGGATCATCCCAACGTTGAGATCGTTGCCGTCAGCGATCTGATCCCCGACCGATGCGCAGCCCTCGCCAAAGCCTGTCGTTGTGAAAAGACCTATCCCTCGCTGGAGGAACTGATCAAAGACGACAAGATCGAAGCGGTGTTCGTCGCCACCGATGCGCCCGCCCATGCCTGGCATTGCATCCAGACGCTGCGGCATGGCAAGCACGTCGCCTGCGCCGTACCTGCGGTGTTCGGGTCGCTGGAAGAGGCGGACCAACTGCTCGCCGCCGTCAAGGAAACGGGCCTGACCTACATGATGTTCGAAACCTCCGCCTATCACAATGAGGCGTATGCCATGCGCCAGATATACAAGGCCGGGGCGATGGGCGAACTGGTCTATGCAGAGGGTGAGTATTACCACTACATGGATACGCCGATTGACTCGTTCCGGGGGTGGAGGGTCGGACTGCCGCCGCAATGGTACCCCACGCATTCCAACGCCTATCATACGTGCATTACGGACGGCAGTTTCACCGAAGTCTCGTGCATGGGCATGCCCAGCGTCATCCCGCATCTGCGCCCGGAGAACAACCGCTATCAGAATCCCTTCGGCACGGAAATCGCCCTGTTCCGCACCAGCGAGGGCGGCATGGCGCGCATGGCGGTGAGTTGGGACACGCCCGGCCACCACGGCGAGATGGGGCGGGTCCGCGGCGAGAAGGGCAGCATGACGGGCATGGACTTCCAGGGGATTGCCGACATCTCCGGGATAACGCTGGAAAAGCCGCCGCTGCCCCCGAGCGTGTCGGCGGGCGGCCATGGCGGTTCGCATGGTTACCTGTGCGAGGAGTTTGTGTCCGCCCTGCTGGAAAACCGCAAGCCCTATGTGGACATCATCGCGGCGTTGAACATGACCGTGTCGGGCGTCGTGGCGCACCAAAGCGCCTTGAAGGACGGCGAACGGATGAAAATACCCCAGTATTCCATGTAACCCCAAACCGCTCTGTCTGAACCTGTAACCTGTCGTGCGGGCGCACCAGTCAAATAACGTCATAACCGTGGAAGATGCGGCCATGAAAAAGCGGCATGCAGCCCTGATTGCCCTGACCCTGACGCTGTGGGCCTATGCGCTGGCGACGCTCACGGTGGGGGACGGGATGATTCGCGCGGCGTCCGCCGCGCCGGGCAGGGAACTGCGGGCGGCCGTAGCGATTCGCGATGATGTGACGCCGTTTCAGAAATGGGGCACGAAGATGTTTACGTGGGGGTATCTTCGCCGATATTACGACGTGGCATGGTATTTCACGCAGTCGCGCGAAAATGATCAAGAAGAATCGCTTCTCGCGTCTCTGAATATTGCGCTGGAACGCTATCCGCAAGTGGACGTTTTTCTGCTCGCGCATGACAACCGCTATCTCAACTGGGTTGCCGCGCTGCCCGCCGAGCGCCGCCAACGTCTCCGGTTCGTCTATAACACCGGCTGCCACAACCAACCCCAGGGACCGCGCTGGATCACGCTGGGTGCGGACGCTTATGTCGGGCATCCGGGCTATTCCTTGTCGCCATTCTTCTACTATTACTTTCTCCGGCGCTGGACACGCGGCCACACCATCCAAGAGGCCACGGAAGAATCCAATCGCCTCATGGAAAGGGCCTTCAAGACTTGGGAACGACTGTCTTTCGGGAGGGTCAATGCCGCGCATCTCATGCGCGAAAGCGTCGCCGCATATCACGGCAACGATCAACTCCGTCTGGGGGGACTTCCATGATGATGCGCTACTGGCAGTTCTTCGTTGCGATTGGCGCGCTGCTGTTCCAGGCCGTGCCGGTCCTCTTTATCCGGCTGGCTGCGCGGATGGCCTACGGGGAATCCCCATGGATTCCGGAATCATGGGTGTGGCCCGTGTCGCTGGTGGGATTGACGCTGTGCGCGATGATTGGCATTACCCTGGCCAATGGCGCCATTTACGGTCTTCTGACCCGATCCCGCCTTCGGGTCGCCATCCCCTTTATTATCCTCTGCTGCATTCCCGCCCTGATCAGCGCAATGGTGTATCTGCGCGCTGTCTTGGTCTTCGTCGCCCTGGGGTGACCGGCGCTATTCCTCCTCCTCCTCGGCGTCATAGTCAGCGTCGTCGGGCGCGTCGGATTCCAGGAACGGCTGTGCGTCTGCGGCCATTGCTTCCGTGGGAAAAGAAAACTCAAGTTGCTGGCGGCGGATGAGGTTGTAGCGCTTGAGCAGGCGCAGGGTCTGGAGCGTCTGGGACGGGGCGTAGTTGCCGTGGGCGCTGATGCGCTCGAGGATGGCCTGCAGGATCGTGGGGAATTCGATGACGTGGCCGATGCCCATTTCCTGGAGCAGTTCGAGCGCCCGCGCGCGCGGCTTGAGCGAAGCCGGCAGTTCGGAGATGACGAGGATGCTGGTGAAATCCGCGCCGCCGAAGACCGACAGCCC
>CAZLII010000620.1:0-3142 GCA_964559065.1 uncultured Nitrospirales bacterium
GTCGCCAATAGCCCGGCACGCCGCGATTTCCCCGGCACAAATCCCCTGCGCTTCCGCTTCCAGGCATTGTTCGAACGCAGCCACGCTGCCGCAATCCCGCGCATTGCGCGCCGCCGCGCGCATGCGGTCCAAGGCCCAGAACAGATTCACCGCTGTCGGCCGCGCCGTGGCGAGATAATCCGCCACTTCCAGCACCGCCGCCACCGCCGCATCAAGGTCTTTGACCGCGCGCTCCTTCAACCCTACCAGCACCCCAAACGCCGCGCAAACCCCAATCGCCGGCGCGCCGCGTATCCGCAACATCTTAATCGCCTCCCACACATCCCCCGCCGTGCGCAGTTCAATGTAACGCAGTTCCCCCGGAAGCAGGGTTTGATCAATGATACGCAACGCGCCCTCATGCCATTGGAGTGCCTGCAATGCCACGGTCCCATCCTTTGCTGCGGTTGTTTGCGCCATGCTATCCAATGCGCTTCAGCAAACACAACCTTTGTCAATTCGGACGGGTTGTTTGACTTGCTTCGCAAATTTCTGATAATATAAATCTAGTCCAAGGGCCTGTAGCTCAGCTGGGAGAGCGCCGCGTTCGCAATGCGGAGGTCAGGAGTTCGATCCTCCTCAGGTCCACCAGATAAGTTCTTGTGCGCCAATGGGTTGGGCTTTATCTCGTTGGCGTTTTTTTTCTGCATTTTAGTGTGAATGCACCATTCCCCCAAGACATACGTCTCTCAAATCTTCCAGGAAATTGGAAACACGTTCTCTGAATATGTTGCCATCATCCGCATGCTCAATTTGCGCTATAGCACCCTTGGTTGCGGACGCTTTAATGGGTTGCGATTTTTCACCGCGTGGGGTAGGCTTGCCTGTATGCGCGACGTGGCGATTGGGTTGCAGCCGCAGGATTGCGGAACGCATTCGTCGGGGCGCGCGGAAAAAAACGGGAGGATGGGTCATGCGGGCAATCTTCGTTGTGGTCGGCGTATTGGCGTCCTTGGGCGCGGCATGGGCGCAGGTCTCGGAGACACAAGACGCTGCGGTACTTATTGAAACTGACCATCTGCGCATCGCATTGGATGCGCAGGCGCGCGTAATTGCGTTTACGGGTGTCGCATCGTCAAAGGATTACCTTAAGGAGACGCCGGGACCGGCCGTTGCGCGCATCAAGCAGGCGGGCCGAACGATTGAGGCTACTTCCCTCGCATACGACAACAAGCGGCTGCGCATGGGTTTTGGGGAAGATAATGCGCACGCCGTGATTCATGTAAGCATTCACCGGAACTATCTGGTTCTGGAAGTCGAGTCGTTCACGGGAGAAGACGTGGAGGAACTCACGTTTTTTGATGTGCCGCTGACGCTGGCGGGAACGCTTGAGGACCCCTTCGCGGCCTGTGTCCTGGCGCTCAACCTGCAAACGCGGGTGCCAGAGATTCCGGGGCCGAATGCGCGCCTGCGCGCGATGTGTTATCCGCGCTTCGGTTTCGTGGGCGCGCGCGCGGCCATCATCGGCGCGCCGCATGCGGCGTTGCGCGACATCATGAAGGAGGTGGTCGCTGCAGCGCCGGAGTTGCCGCAGTCGAGGATTGGCGGGCCGTGGGCGCTCGATGCCGAGATCAGTCGCGGATCGTATCTCTTTGACTTCGGCCACTGCACCGAGGAAACCGTGGATGACTGGATCGCTTTGGCGAAAACACTGGGTCTGAGGCAGATTGACTTCCATACCGGCACGTCGCTGCGCTTCGGCGATTACGAACCGCATCCCGAATTGTTCCCGCGCGGGCGCGCGAGCGTCAAGGCGGTGATTGACAAACTCCACGACGCGGGCATCGCCGCCGGCCTGCACACCTATGCCTTCTTCATCGCCAAGAACGCCAAATACGTCACGCCCGTTCCCGACCCGCGCCTGGGCAAGAGCGCCACATTCACTCTGGCCGCGGACCTGACGGCGGACGCCGCCGAGGTCAAGGTGGAAGAACCGACAGGCGGTGTCTCCACGATCACCGGTTTCTTCGTACGCAACAGCGTGACCCTGCAGATTGGCGATGAACTGATCACATTCTCCGGCGTGGCGAAGGAGCCGCCCCACGGTTTCACGGGCTGTGTGCGCGGCGCGCACGGCACCACCCCCGCGGCGCATGCGAAGGGCGCAAAAGTCCACCATCTCAAAGAATGCTTCGGCCTATTTACGCCCGACGCCGATTCGACGCTGCTGGCCGAGGTCGCCGCGAACACCGCCGACACCTTCAACGAATGCGGCTTTGACATGATTTACCTAGACGCGTTGGACGGCGAGGACATCCTCGCCGGGGGCGAATATGGCTGGCATTATGGATCGAAATTCGTCTTCGAGATTGCAAAGCGCCTCCACAAGCCCGCCCTCTTCGAGATGAGCACCTTTCACCATCACCTCTGGTATGTGCGCGCGCGGATGGGCGCGTGGGACCACCCCACCAGGTCGCACAAGCGGTTCATTGACGTGCATTGCGCTGAGAACGATGCTGGCCGCCGCATGTTCCTGCCCATGAACCTCGGCTGGTGGGCTGTGAAGACGTGGACGGGACCGCGCGCGGAGCCGACCTATCCCGACGACATCGAGTATTTGATGGGCAAGGCGCTCGGCTGGGACTGGAGCATCGCGTTGATGGGTGTGAATCCGTCAAACCTGCCCACGGTCCCGGCATATCAACGCCTCGCGCCGATCTTCCGGCAGTACGAGGAACTGCGGCTGGCGCGCCATTTCCCGGAATCGGTCAGGGCGGCGCTGCGCGAACCGGGCGCGGAATTCACGCTGGAACAGGACGAATCCGGCGAATGGGGCTTCCGCCGCATGCAGTACGCGCGGCATCGCGTGCGCGGTTTGGACGGGTTGAGCAACATCTGGACCATCGAGAATGACTTCGATGAACAACCCCTGCAACTTCGCATCGAGGCGTTGATGGTCTCAGGGCCATACGATGTGCCGGAAAATGTGGTGATTGCGGATTTTACCGAACCGCACGGATTCGGGCCGATTGTGGCACAGGACGGCGTGCAGGCGGCGTTGACCATCACTGCCGATGACCAACGCCCGGGTGCAATGTGCGGCGTTTTCACCGCGACAAATACCGGCCGCGCGCCGAATGGCGCATGGGCGCGCACCGACATG
>CAZLII010000621.1:0-3139 GCA_964559065.1 uncultured Nitrospirales bacterium
GCCAGAAGAATGGCCTCGGCGGCTTCCCGGCGGGTCGCGTAGGCATCCGGGGCGCGGGCAGGGTCATCTGCCGGCTCCCAGAGGCCGGCCTCCGCCTGGGCCGCATCCACGCCTTGCGGGGCTCGGCGCGCCGTGCGCCGCGATTCCAGCCAGATTATCCGCGCGATGCCGAAGAGATAGCCGGCGAAGGACCCGGTGGCGCGGTAGCGCCGCCGCACCTTCCATACGCGCAGGAAGGTTTCCTGGCAGAGATCGGCTGCCGCCTGGGCATTGCCGCACATGCCGTAAAAAAAGCCCAGCACCCGGCGCTGGTAGCGCCGGTGCAGTTCTTCAAACGCGCCCGCGTCGTCCGCGCGCACCTTCAGCATGATCGCAATGTCCGGCGAACTGTCCCGCACTTCCATGGTCTCGTCGCCCTTCTACAAAGCCTATGACCATTCTCGCACAAAACGATCAAGGTGTCGAGCACTTTTTTTCAGCGGTCCTTTTGACCTGCTTTGCCGGAAGCCGATACAATATGGGACCGCCTGTTATTGGGGTCATTATGCGAAAGGAGGCACATGCTGGAGGTTCAGGGATTCCACGGACTGCGCTTCGACCCGGAAAAAACGGGGACGCTGGACCATGTCATCACGCCTCCTTATGACGTGATCAGCCCGGAACAGCGCGCGGCGTTGGCGGCGCAGAGCCAGTACAACATGGCGCACCTGATTCTGCCGGAAGAGGGGGAAGGCCTGTCCCGCTATGAGGCGGCGGCCCGGTTGCTGGAGGCGTGGCTGGCGGAAGGGGTGATCCGGCAGGATGCCGAACCGTCCTTTTATCTTCTGCGCCAGCGCTACACGGACCTCTACGGCGCAACGCAGACGCGATACGGCTTCTTCGGCCTGCTCCGTCTCCCCGAGGAAGGGGAACGGTTCATTCTCGGCCACGAGCGCACCTTCGAGAAGCCGGTCGAAGACCGACTGCGGCTCACCCAGGCGACGCGGGCGAACCTGGGGCCGATCTTTTCGCTGTATGCCGACCGGACCCGCGAAATGGAATGGTTCTACCGCCCGATAAAAGAACGCGCGCCGGACGCGACAGCGCGCACCATGGACGGCGTGCGCCAGGAACTCTGGCGCGTGCCGCACGACCCGCGCGTCTCGGAGTTTCTTCAGGACCAGACATTGTACATCGCCGACGGGCATCACCGGTTCCGCACCGCGTTGATTTACCGCGACCAGATGCGCGCGGCGGCCAAAACGCAGGGGGCGCAACCCTGGGATTTCGTGCTCACGGGATTTGTCTCGCTGCATGACCCCGGCCTGAAAATCTATCCGGCACACCGGGTGGTGGAACAACTTGACAGTTTCGACCCGGACACCCTGCTGCGCGCCTTGAAACGCTATTTCGAGGTCGTCCCCGTGGAGGGCAACCTTGCGATCCAGGTGCGGCGCTCCCGCGCCCGATGCGCCATCGGCGTCTGCATCGCCGGGCGCGGCGATTTCGTGTTGCGCCTGCGCGACAGCGACCGCGTGGAACTGCTCGGCGACGACCATGGCCCGGCCTGGCGCGACCTGGACGTGGCCGTGCTCCATCGCGGCATTCTGGAGCGTATCCTGAAAATCCCGGAGGGCGCAGAATTTCTCTATGAGACGGACGCCGCCCGCGCCATGGCGATGCCCCGCGAAGGCCGGGCCGTGCTCGCGTTCATCCTGCGCGCCACGCGCCCGGACCAAATCTGCGCCTGCGCCGAGGCCGGAGAGGCCATGCCGCAGAAATCCACCTACTTCTTCCCGAAACTCCCCAGCGGCGCTGTCATCTATCGGTTGGCATGATGGGCGCAAGGACAGCAAGGACAACAAGGACAGCAAGGACAACACACATGACCTGGCATGATGGACGCAAGGACAGGGCACACCTCATCGGGAATTCGCCCCGTCCATTTCGTCCACCATGTCCACCGTGTCCATCGCATCCTGCTTAACCAAGAGGAACACCGCCCATGACCTGGCATGATGTGAGCATTCCCCTGCATGCGGGCGTCACGGTGTGGCCGGGGGACCCGTCTTTTGAAATGGCCCCCGCGCAACGCATCGCTTCGGGCGCGGGCTGCAATACATCACTGTTGCGCCTCTCCACGCACACGGGCACGCACTGCGATGCGCCGTGGCATTTCGAGGAGGATGGCCCCCGGCTGCATGAGGTGAAGCCGGATGTTTTCTTCGGCAAGGCGTTGCTGATTGACCTGCCGCATGTGGATGTCATCGGCGCGGCAGACCTGCCCGCGGAGCAATTGCCCGCGCGCGTGCTCTTCAAGACGCGCAATTCGGATCACCCCGCCGATGCGCCGTTCCGGAAGGATTACGTGGCATTGGCCGCCGACGCGGCGGCGCGCTTGGCGGACGATGGCGTCCATCTCGTGGGGATTGACGGCCCTTCCATCGCGCCCTATAAGCAGCCCGGACAGGATACGCACCACATGCTCCTGCGGCGCGGGGTCTTCGTGGTGGAAGGGCTGCGGCTTGCGGGCTTCACGGCGGGCCTCTGTGATTTTATCGTGCTGCCGTTGCCCCTGCTCAATGCGGATGGCGCGCCGTGCCGCGCATTCCTGGGCCGCTGAGGCGTTTTGCTCCCCTTATATCGTCTGATTCCGAGCGATCGCCTCATTCGTGGCGATTCATGAAAAACAAGCAGTTCTTTGGACTGCGGTGGCTTGCCACCGCTTTCACTCGGGCGGCTTGCCATCCGGGCGTCCAGGCAAGCCTGGACAGATAAAAGCGGTGGCAAGCCACCGCAGTCCAAGAAACCGGAGAGGCTTATCAATGCACATGGTAAAAGGCCGCCGGGGATTTCCCCGGCGGCCTTGTGTTACCGCTTAATCAGAAACGGGATTAACGCTTCCGGCGCAGGATGGCCACGCCGCCAAGCGCCGCGACCAGCAGGCCCATTCCGATCATGCCCGCAGCGGGCAGCGCGGGGTTGCCCGGCCAGAGGTTGTTCGGATCGGTCGCGGCAATCACAAAGAGGTCTCTGTCGCCGCCGACCGACATCACCGCGGCATATTCTTCGAGATTGCTCAGGCCGTCGCCGTCCAGGTCGCCATCGGCGGAGTACGGCTCATCCGTCGTCTTGCTTGCGCCGAAGGTGACATAACTCG
>CAZLII010000622.1:0-3138 GCA_964559065.1 uncultured Nitrospirales bacterium
CTGTCGTTATGACTCAGCCGAAATGTCACGTTATTTCACGGATATAGATAATAGTGCTTACAGCCTGTCCTTCCTCGTCAGGGCGTCAAGTTTCATCGCCAGCAGGGCGGTCTTGATCAATCCAAGCGGACCGCCGTTGAATACGGCGTCAATAACCTTGGCGAGCAATTCATATTTCTGCTTCGAGTACGGGTACCAATACGACTCCAGCCGCGCGCTCTGCTTGTCAACGAGAATGGACTTGATGTTCGAGAAGGCGTGCAGCCCCCAGGCGCCTTTGTAGCGCCCGAAGCCGCTGTCGCGCAAGCCGCCAAAGGGCAGACCGGAATTCCCCTGCGTGGCCATGACATTGTTAATGGAGACATTGCCGGTTTCAATGCGCCGCGCCACGCGCTCCGCGCGTTCGAGGTCGGCGGACCACACACTGGCCGAAAGGCCGTAGGGGGAGTCGTTGGCCAGTTTGATCGCCTCCTCTTCGGTCTTGAATTTTGTCACCGTGACCACCGGCCCGAAGGTTTCGTAATACTGGACGCGCATGGAGTGGCCCACATCGGTGACGATGGTCGGCGGGAACACATGCGACTGGCCGTTGCGGCGTCCGCCGCAGAGAATCTTTGCGCCTTTCTCCCGCGCCTCGGCGAGTTGCTGCTCAACCTCCTGGATTTGAAACTCAGTGGTCATGCAGCCTATACCCAGGTCGCGATCCTCGAAGGGCGCACCCGGCGATTCCAAAGTCTTGATTCTCTCTGCCTTTTCCTTCAAGACCCGGGCAAACTCATCGTAAATGCCTTCTTGGACATAGATGCGCTCCACGGAGGTGCAGGTCTGCCCGCAGTTGGCGAAGCCGCCCCACAGCGCCCCGTTCACCGTGCGTTCGATGTTCACGTCCTCAAAGACAATGAAAGGGTCTTTACCACCCAGTTCCAGTTCCACGGGAATCAGATACTTCGCCGCCTGCTCCATGATGGTCCGTCCGACATCCACGCTGCCGGTGAAATGAATCTTTGCGGGCCGGGATTCGATGAGCCGGTGCGCGGTGCGGCGGCTGGCATAGGCCACCTGAAACGCGCCCTTCATGAATCCGCTTTCCTCGACCATCTCTTCGATAACGCCGCGCAGCGGCGTATATTTCGATGGCTTAAGGATGACCGGATTCCCGGCGGTCAATGCGCACACGGCGGGGATGAATGCCAGGTTGAAGGGGTAATTCCACGGGGAGATAACGAGCACCACGCCCATCGGTTCATACACGACCTTGGATTTCTTGCCGATCAGCATGATGGGCGTCTTCACCTTCTGATCGGCCAACATCTTTTCCGCGTTTTTCTGGTAGAAACCCACGATGTCAATGGACGGGAAAATGTCCATCACCATCGCGTCGGTGCGGCACTTGCCGGTTTCCTCCATGATGCGCGTGGCCACCTTCTCGCGGTTCCTGATGAGATACCGCTTCAACTTGTCCAGTTCATCCAGGCGCGGGCGCACCGTCATGCGGCGCATGACCTCGAAGGCGCTGCGCGCCGTCTCGAACATGGCGTCCACTTCCGCGATGGTGGGTTCAGGGACCGTGTACAATGTTTCGCCCGTGCGCGGATTCTTCACCGTGATCACCGGCGCATCCACAGGCTGCTGCTCCATCTGCACGCTCATCGGCAACTCCTCCTCGGCGTTGTCCTCTCCCTGATGCCGTCCATTCCCCGGTTCCGCATCACTATAACAACAAGCGGGCAATGCAACAAGCAGCGCCCTCGGATCATTCCGGCGCAGCAGTTTTCAGAGCAGCGTATTCCCGGGCAAATACGCGGAAATGCCGCACCAGGTCCTGATTGGGCAAATCCGCCCGCGCCACCCACGCATATGCGTTATGCTCTTCGCTCAGCCGCACCGCGCCCTCGGATGGTTTCGCTTCCAGAATTAGAAAGATGCGATGCACCGCTCCGATGCGTGCTTCAGCCACCCCCGCCACGCCCGCCAGCGTGATTTCCAGCCCGGTCTCCTCCAGCACTTCGCGCCGCAGCGCAATATCGAACGCTTCTCCCGCTGCCACCTTGCCCCCGGGAAAATCCCACTTGCCCGCATTCGCCTTCGACTGCCTCCCGCGTCGCAGTAACAGCACGCGGTCCGCAGTGTCCCGCAACACGGCCTTTACCGACAGGTGAAAAGAGGGGTTCATGGGGTGATGCGCCTTGGGGGAATAGGACGGATAGGACCTATAGGACCTATAGGGCGAATAGGCGAACAAAAAGCGATGATTGTGGGATTAAGCGAAAAAGGGTCCTTTGGTTTGTTGGTTTCCTCGGCCTTCATTTCATTATTCCGTGATCTTTCCCTCATCTTATAGGTCCTATTCGTCTTATAGGTCCTATCAAACGCCAAACGCCCGTCGGGCCGGCACAGCCATTGCCGACAGCCTTGCGCATTCCTCCCGTTACGGCTACGATAACATGAAAACAGGACCCACAAAAAGGAACGTGACCATGCGATACCTCACAGTGGCGGCCATGGCGCTCTTCATCGCGCGAGGGGTGGCGGCGGAAAATCCCTGCACGAACGGTTCCTTCGAGGAATTGAATGCGCAGGGCATGCCCGCGGACTGGAGTTTCCTGAATCATGTGGAAGTTATTGAGGGGGATGCCCGCTCCGGATCTCGCGCGTTGCGCCTGATACGCGCGCCGGACGATCCCTTCCCGGAAACGGGGCTGAACCGCGCCTGGGCGCCCAGGAGCGGGCAGTGTGGCGCGATGGTTGACCGAATCCAGGGCGGGATGGAGTTCTGGTACAAGGCGGTGTCGGCCACGAACAACAACCTGCATTTTGTGGTCATCCCGATGAATGACATGGCCTGGGAGGACACCGGCGCGCCGCGCACGGAGTTCACCGTGCCGGCGCACCATGTGGGCGATGGGCGTTGGCATCGCGGGCGGCTCAAGTACGACTACTCCGACAATCCGCGCGTGAAATGGGTGCATTTCGCGGTGCGGCTGCTCGGTGGCGCAGGGGAGATGCTGGTGGACGACATCGCCTACCTGGAATCCGTGGGACCGTTGCTGCACATTGACCGGGTCCGGTTCGAGGAATCGGAGATTGCGCCCGGACACCGATGTGCGCTGCATGCCGTTGTGTCGAACAAGGGTGACG
>CAZLII010000623.1:0-3133 GCA_964559065.1 uncultured Nitrospirales bacterium
CTGAGAAATGCCGCTACTCCCTCTCCCTCTGGGAGAGGGGTGGGGTGAGGGGGGGAGGGGGGCAGATCAAGAGGAATGCTGCTACTCCCTTTCCCTCTGGGAGAGGGGTGGGGTGAGGGGGGAGATCAACGTAATAGAATGCTTTTCTCAGCGCCAAGAATATTTTGGACAGCACTGGAAAACACAGACAGACACAGGCGCGCACGGACGGTGAGAACGCAGGACATTCATGACAAATGCTGAACGCCCCTGAACCTGTTTGATCGGTTTTCTTCACGAGCGTGCTAACTTTTTTCATTGCAAGGGATTAAGGGCTTATCGGGGGGTATGAAAGGAGCGAAGCAGAGGGGCAGGGGGCTTTTCTGCACGCCGCTTGGGGTGTTTGAGATGGCAAAAAAATCGGTTCCTACACAACATGGCGTGGCATAAGGCTTTATAAAACTCAAAATGTAGCGTTTTTTCTTGTTTTTTGCCCCCCGATTTGCTATAATAAAACCACTCCCAAGAGAGCGTTATCGGGCACAGTGTATGAACCGAGGTAAGTTTAATGGCTACTGCTAGTTACGATGCCGGGTCCATCCAAGTTTTGGAGGGATTGCAGGCGGTGCGCAAACGGCCCGCAATGTACATCGGCGACACAAGCGCGCGCGGGCTGCATCATCTGGTTTATGAAGTGGTGGACAATAGCGTGGACGAGGCCCTCGCGGGTTTCTGCACGCAGGTTTCCGTCACGGTCCACGTGGACAACAGCGTGACGGTGGAAGACAACGGACGCGGCATTCCGGTGGACAACCACCACGATCCGCGCTATCGCAAGAAATCCGCCCTGGAAGTGGTGATGACCATGCTGCACGCGGGCGGAAAATTCGACCGCACGTCCTATAAAGTTTCGGGCGGCCTGCATGGCGTGGGCGTGTCCTGCGTGAATGCGCTGTCGAAGTGGATGGAAGTCGAGGTGCGGCGCGATGGATTTGTGCATTTCATGGCGTTTGAGCGCGGCGCGCCCAGGGGGCCGCTGGAGAAGCGCGGGCGCACAAAGGGCACGGGCACCAAGGTCACCTTCCTCCCCGACGCGGATATTTTCGAGGATACCGTGTACAACGCGGAGACGCTGCTGACGCGCCTGCGCGAACTCGCTTTCCTCAACGCCGGACTCAAGATCACATTTACGGACGAACGATTCGACGCCGCGCCTGAAGTCATGCAGTACAAAGGTGGAATCGTCGAATACGTCACTTATATCAACCGGAACAAGGAGGCGCTGCACCGCAAACCGATTTATCTCGAAGCCAATCGCGACGAGGTCGAGGTGGAGGTGGCCCTGCAATACACCACCGCCTACAACGAGACGGTGTCGAGTTTCGCCAACAACATCAACACGCATGAAGGCGGCACGCATCTCAGCGGCTTCCGCGCCGCCCTCACGAAAAGCCTCAACGACTACGCGAAGAAGAGCAATCTCTTCAAGAAGGCGAACATGGCCATCAGCGGCGATGATGCGCGCGAGGGATTGACCGCCATTGTCTCCGTGCGCGTGCATGACCCGCAGTTCGAAGGCCAGACCAAAATGAAACTTGGCAACAGCGAGGTGCAGGGCATCGTCAACTCCCTCGTTTACGAAGGATTGCAGACCTACTTCGAGGAGAATCCCACCCTCGCCAACCGCATCATCAACAAGACCATCGAAGCGGCGCGCGCGCGCGAAGCCGCCCGCAAGGCGCGCGACCTGACGCGGCGCAAGGGCGCCCTGGACTCCATCGGGCAGGCGGCGAAACTCGCCGACTGCTCCGAACGCGATCCGGCCGTATGCGAGTTGTTCATCGTCGAGGGCGACAGCGCGGGCGGCTCAGCGAAGCAGGGCCGCAACCGCCGCTTCCAGGCGGTGTTGCCACTGCGCGGCAAGGTGCTGAACGTCGAAAAGGCGCGGGTGGACAAGATGCTCAGCAACAACGAAATCCGGTCGCTGATCACGGCGCTTGGCGTGGGCTTCGGAAACGACGACTTCAACATCGCCAACCTGCGCTACCACAAGGTCATTATCATGACGGACGCCGACGTGGACGGCGCCCACATCCGCACCTTGCTGCTGACCTTCTTTTTCCGGCAGATGGCCGAACTCATCCGTCGCGGCCATCTGTACATTGCGCAGCCGCCGCTCTACCGCATCACACGCGGCAAAAAATCGCGCTACGTCAACACGGAGGCCGAGTTCGAAAGTTTTATTTATGAAACCCTGATGGACACGCATAAGGTCACTGCGGGCGATACGACAAACGGCGGGCGCGCGGTGCAACTGAAAACGCTGATCCGCGCCATCGCCGATGCGCAGGACCGCCACCGCATGTTGCAGCGCCTGCAGCGCGTGTACGGCGTCCCGCCCGAAGCGGTGCAACGATGCCTCGCGTTGCCGCGCGAGAAATACCTGGACCCCTCCAGGCTCACGTCGCGGGAACAGGCCGAAATTTTCGGCGACGAGGCGGACATCATCAGCACTATCCCCATCCAGCAGGAGTTGGACCTGAACGGTGACGGCAATGGGAATGGGAATGGAAAGCCCAAGCACGTCCGCAAGGAAAACCAGATCGATCTTGCCTTTGTGAAGAGCCACGAGTTTTCTGTGCTGCTCAGCCACGGCGAAGCGGCGGGCAGCATGGCCGAAACGCCCTATTGCGTCTGGGCGCGCGAGAAGGGCAGCGAGGGGAAGCCGATTTTTGAGACCGATGAACTGCTGAAATTGCGTGATTTCCTGCTCGAGATCGGGCGCAAGGGAATGAGCATTCAGCGGTACAAGGGTTTGGGCGAAATGAACCCCGATCAATTGCTCGAAACCACCATGGACCCCGCCAACCGCACCCTGCTCCAGGTGCAGGCGGAGGACGAGGTCGCGGCGGACGACCTGTTTGTGACGCTGATGGGCGACCTCGTGGAGCCGCGCAAGGAATTCATCGAAAAGCACGCCCCCGAAGTGCAGAACCTCGACATCTGATGGAAAGACCATGACGACGCAAGACCGTATCAAACCCATCCCCATCGAACAGGAACTCAAAAACTCCTTTCTCGATTATTCGATGAGCGTGATTGTCAGCCGCGCGCTGCCGGATGTGCGCGACGGGCTGAAGCCCGTCCACCGGCG
>CAZLII010000624.1:0-3124 GCA_964559065.1 uncultured Nitrospirales bacterium
GATGGCCTGCGCCAGGCCTTCGACGATTGCGGTTTTTCCGACGCCCGCCTCGCCGATGAGGACAGGGTTGTTTTTTGTGCGGCGGCTCAGAATCTGGATGACCCGTTCGATTTCCGCTTCGCGTCCGATGACGGGATCGAGTTTGCCTTCCTTGGCGAGTTGGGTGAGGTCGCGGCCGAAGGCGTCAAGGGCGGGCGTCTGGGATTTTCTGCCGGCCTGCGCTTCGCCGCCGGGACCGCTGCGACCTTGGTCGCCGAGCAGGCGGATGATCTCCGCCTGGATGCGGCCCAGGTCAATTTTCATGTCCTGGAGCACCTTGGCCGCGATGCCCTCGCCTTCCTTGAGCAGGCCGAGAAGAATATGCTCCGTGCCGATATAACTGTGGTTGAACCGGCGCGCTTCCTCCACCGCCAGTTCAAGCACCTTCTTCGCGCGGGGCGTGAACGCGATGTCCTCGCCCGAAATCGGGGCGGCGCCTGTCTGCATCTGCATTTGCTGTTCAATTTCATTCGCCAACGCTTCGTTGTCAATGCCGAGATTGCTGAGCGCGCGCGCGGCGATGCCTTCCGTCTCGCGGCACAGTCCCAGGAGGATATGCTCGGTGCGCACATATTCGCTGCCCAGGCGGGTCGCTTCCTCGCGCGCCGTGCTCACCACGTGCTTTGCGCGTTCTGTAAACCGTTCCCACATTTGTTCGTCACCTTCCTGCGGGCGCGAAGCGCGTTGCGAGGCGGCGCCTCATGCGCCCGAAAATGCGCGGCGGAACAAGTCCGCCCGTTCCATGCTCAAGGTCAATGCATCCCCGTCGTGGCCGCGCGCCAATTCCAGGTGCGCGCCCTGCGCGGAGAGCAGGAGTTCATTCAATGTCAGGATGCTGACATCCCGTATGATGCCCATGTTGCAGCCGAAGCGGATGCCGCCTAACAGGGAGAGGGCTTCCGGAAAACTCAGCAGCCGCGCGCCGCCCGCGATGCCGCGCGCCCGGCCCGCCTGGTCTTCGATGCCGCGCGGAATATCCCGCAGCAGTTCTTCCCGGGCGGTCTTTTCCAATTCCGCGATATCAGCGGCGGCCTGCCGCGCCTGAAAAGCGATTTCCTCTTCGGAGAAGCCCAGCGTGCTCTGGTTCACGATGAAGAACAGGTCGCCCGCTGATTCGTTCAGCGGTCCTGCGATTGCCCCGTCCACGTCTGTAAACAGCGATTGCGCGGACGTGTCCTCATATTCGGCGATGGCCCGCGCGCGCGCGCCGCCCGATTGCGCCGCCGAAAGCCTTCGATTCGCCCCACTCGTCTTCATGCCCGCCAGGACCATGTGCTGGGCGGACGCGATGCTGGCGGCCTCGCCCAGGCGATTGCTTATGGACAGGGCCGGCAGGTGAAGGACCGCCGATATTTTCAGCCCCGTGCCCACGTGCGCGAGGGCGGCGCTGAGGAATCCCAGGCGCTCGTCATAGGCGAAATCGAGCGTGCCGGCCAGCGTGTCGTCCAGCAGGTTCACCTGCGCCCACGCTTCCTGCGGCTGCACGCCCGCCCGAATCGCCCTGATGCACAAGTGGTCTTCGCCGTTCACCATGAGAGAGAGACTCTGGTCTTCCCCGACATACACCCCATGCGCGCCCTTGGCGCCGAGCATGTCCTGGGTGATCAGCCGGCGTTCCGCCAGGAAACGCTGCTCTTTGCCGGATAATTCCTGCAGGGAATAGTAGCGCCCGGAAGAGAGCAGGTTAAGGCTGTCCAGCGTGGCCACCACGCGCGTTTCCACGGCATGCCGGTCTTCATCGCTGCACCGGTGTGGAAAGGGAAAGTCGGCGAGATTGCGCACAAGGGTGCACTGCGTCGCCAACACCACCGACGTGTCCGCGCCGCCGTCTTCCGCAAGCCAGGCGGGCATTTTGTCCAGCAATGTATCCACGACCATGGCCTATTCCGCTCCGGATTCCGAAATGTGCAGCCCCTGTTCGAGGCAGCGGATTTCGTCGCGGAGCCGCGCCGCTTCCTCGTAGTTCTCGGTGCGCAGCGCGCTGCGCAACAGCGCGCGCTTCGTCTGCAAATCCCCGCGCAGCCGGGCGCGGGTGTCGTCCAGCCGGAACACCTTGCCTTTGTGTCGCAACGCCCGGTGCATGCCCTCCAGCAGGGATTCAATCTGGCCGCCGAAATGCTCATAGCATGCGCAGCAGCCCGCCTTGCCCGAATCCGTCACCCGGCTCAACAACGCCCCGCACGATGGGCACGCTTTCTCGGTTCGCGCCACATCGCGCACGACGCGCTCCTGATGGGGGCGTCGCAACATCGGGGCCGGTCCGGCCAATTCAAAACCCTTGGCGGCGTTCTTCTGGTGCTGGTCCAGACAGTCCGCGCACAGGTGCTGCTCCGTCACCTTCCCGTCCACCACCTCCGCATACCGCACCGTGGCGAGGTTCTTATGGCATTTCTGGCAAAGCATGGGCTGGATTTCCTTGCCTGTCAGTATACCATCCGGACAAGCCCCCAGTCCATCGCCGCGCAAACCGCTTTTACAGAACAGCCCCAAAGAAATGTGTTGACAAATTCAAGAAAAGGGTATGTAATAAAGCACGCGACACGGGGGTTGGGCCTGTGTTTGAAATGTGTGCAAAAGTGGGGCGCTTCGTCGCAGTGAGGCAGTGTGGGGCGACGCGTGCCGGGGAAAATTTTCGCGGGAGGGAACACTCATGGAAAGCGCGTTCTGTCGCACTTGCATTGTGGGAATCATAGGCATTTGGGCGCTTATGCTCTTTCCGGGCATGCTTGCGTGGGCGAGTCCGCCGGAGACGGTGAACGTGCATGGCGCGCTCGTCGATGCGGAGGGCGCGCCCTTGTCGGGAACGCGGGCATTTGTGGTCCGCTTCTTCGACGCAGAGAGCGGCGGGAGCCAACTGGGCGGGGATGTGACGGGGACGGTCCAGGTGTCGGCGGAGGGTTTGTTCAACCTGCCGGTGGCGTTGCCGGTGGCGGCGCTGGCCGCGCCGGCGCTGTGGTATGAACTGGGCATTGACACCGACACGCCGCCGGACGGGGATGCTGGAGACGACATTTTTCCCCAGCGCATCCGGGTGCACAGCGTGCCGTTCGCGCTGGAAGCGGGCACGGCGGCGCATGTGGACGCC
>CAZLII010000625.1:0-3119 GCA_964559065.1 uncultured Nitrospirales bacterium
CTTGAACAGTTGTTCGAAAATCCCCCGCGCGTAATCCCGATTCGGCGAGGCGTCATAGGGGTTGATGTCAAAACAGACATACTCGCCCCGCATGCCGAAAACACGGTACAATTGGTTGAACAGCCAGAGAAAAAAATCCTGGCTCACCGGCACCTCGTCCAAAGGCGCGGGAAGCGTCACGCCGATGCACGCATTGCGCCTGCCCCGCAATCCGCGCGCCCCGATGTGCGGGTGGTAATCCACCCGCCGCATGATCTCCAGGATGCGCGCCCGCGTCTCGCGGCCCACCCCGCCCTTGCCGTTCAACACCCGGCTCACGGTCTTCGCGGAAACCCCCGCCTCCCGCGCAATGTCGTATATCGTCCAGCGTCCCGATTCGATTCCACCTGCCTGGCTTTTCATCCTGCTCTCTTTCCCCTGACCCATGCGGGAGCCGTCATTATCCATGTGATCAGACTCTTTGTTTGCGACATTGCGCGTTTCGCGCAGATGTTTGGTGAAGGTTGTGTTTTATCTGTGTATTGTGCAACGTGTATTGTGCAACGATTTTTTAGATACAAGGTTCCGTCACCCCCGCGAAAGCGGGGGTCCAGATGAAAACAAAGGTACCGGAAATGTGATTACTGGATTCCCGCCTGCGCGGGAATGACGGGAGGGGTGGCTCTGGGTGCGATGTCCAATGCATGTGGCTGCGGCTATGCCTCGTTAGGAAACGTAGCGACCCGTTAGATAACTGCTCCGAAATCTGCCAAATGTCCCGGCGAATGACATGCTCCATGTGCGACGCTGTCAAACCTTTGTTCTTGCTTATCACAGCCTTCTCCCATCAACGCATCACCAATCATTCCGGATTTCAACGCGGTAATCGGTTACTAAATCAAAGTCTAACCTATTACCAAGGATTTGTCAATCATTCCTTGCTATGAAACGAAAAGAGATGAGGCGCTTGCAAAACCTGCTGTGATCCAACGTGGCACGGGCATCCTGCCCGTGTTTCATGGGCGGGACGCCCATGCCACGGGAGATTCTGCAAAAACCTCAGATCATAACAATTCCCATTCTTTCGCAACGAAGAAGCCAGAAATGTTCGCGAAAAAATGGGGTTGACAATCGCCGGGCTTTCTGATATGCTGATAGTGAGGTTATCGGTTACTGCGCCGGGCTGTGCTCTGGAATGCTTGTCGCATCCCCGCGGCGGCAAGCGGGCAGGGAACGTGGCAGCGCATAATCGGAGTCATGAGGCAGGAAATTATATTCGCGCGGGAAACGGGCAACGCCCAAAAGGAGTGTATCATGCGAAAAGGGTTTACGTTGATCGAACTGCTGGTGGTGATTGCCATCATCGGCATTCTGGCGGCGATCCTGCTGCCGGCGCTCGCGCGCGCGAGAGAAGCCGCCCGCAGAGCCAGTTGCCAGAACAACCTCAAACAGTGGGGACTGGTGTACAAGATGTACGCCAACGAGGCCCCGGGCGAGAAATATCCCAGACTGCACGTGTATTTGGGACCGCGCCATGATTGCGATGACCCGACATTTCCCGTGGTCACTGCGCAGCATGGGCGTGTGAAGGCCGGACCCTATGTGCCCTCAATTTACCCTGAATACCTGACGGACCCGACCATCGTGTATTGCCCGTCGGACGCGGAAGACAATCCCACCCAATTGTACAGCCCGGTTACGGGACTGATGGAATTCGGATATCATTGTCTGGGCGGCCAGCGCGGACACAGCCAGATTGACCAGAGTTATGCCTATCTGGGTTGGGTGCTGGACCGCATGGACGATGGCATGGATGGCGTCCCGGCAAATATTGTTGCCGGGCTTATCCCACAGATTCCCACAGATTACCCCTACACTATCCCCGCCCAATTCCTGTCCATGTTGGAATCGGTGCTGACACTGTCTGACCCAGAAGCGGTTATAGCGTCTGACAAGGATATCAGTACCAGTAACAGCGCCTTCAATGGCTTTGCCACCCCGCCAGCCATCGGTGTCGGCAACGCCGGCGGCACGACCATCTATCGCCTGCGCGAAGGCATTGAACGCTTCCTGATCACCGACATCAACAACCCCGCGGCATCGGCCAAGGCCCAGAGCGAGGTCTATATCATGTTCGACCTCGTGGCCATTGCGCCGCAGGGCTACAATCATATCCCCGGCGGCTCCAATGTGCTGTACATAGACGGCCATGTGGAGTTCATCCGCTATAATGCGCCGGGTTCGCCCGCGCCTGTTGCGGCGGGTTTTGCTGCGCTGATCGGCGCCATTGGTTTCATGTAAGCCGAATGCCAACACCGGCGTGACCGGCTGAGATAATCGAAACGCGCCGCGGCATGACGAAATGTTGTGCCGCGGCGCTTTTTAATGCGGAATGCGGAGTGCGGAATACGGAGTAAAGGGAGAAGCATGAAGTGGAGGGCGAGGCGGTGGACCGCCCGCTTTCTGGTCGGCTGCGGTTTGCAGTCCCGAACCATGGTCAGCGCGGGATAATGCCATATGTAAAGCGAGGTAATCGGTTACTTCTTCCTGGGGAAATGCCATAGATGCGCTTTCTTCTGTCTTTTCCTGAGATCTCTGTTGCCTGCGAAAAAATTTATGTGTAAAGTTATTTGTCGTCGGCAAAGGCTTGACAACACTCCAGAAAACATGCTATCATTCAGCGTAGGTTATCGGTTACCGCATTCCGGTCTTGACGGAAACCGCGTCGCCGCCGCGTCAGCCGCATGGTTTCTCCAAGAAAAACCCTGGCGGGAACCGGATGTGTCTGGGAATGATATAGACGCGGATAAAAGGGCTGCGCCCAGGAGACTATATGTCATGCGAAAAGGATTTACATTGATCGAACTGCTGGTGGTCATCGCCATCATCGGCATTCTGGCGGCGATCCTGCTGCCGGCGCTCGCGCGCGCGCGCGAAGCGGCCCGCAGGTCCAGTTGCCAGAACAACCTCAAACAGTGGGGACTCGTGTACAAGATGTACGCCAACGAGTCCAAGGGCGAACGATTTCCACCGATCCAGGCTGGCACCTATCCCAAACTTGACGGTACGCTCGGGGGTGCCGCGGACGCGGGGCCGAATCTATTCACCCTGTATCCTGAGTACCTTACCGACCCGATGAT
>CAZLII010000626.1:0-3112 GCA_964559065.1 uncultured Nitrospirales bacterium
AAGACGCTCGTTCATAATCCGTGTGACTTCCTTGAGCGGGGTGTCCGGATGCACCACGGCGACAGGAGCGCGCATGATGTCGCGCGCCGTGACCGGCGTGTCGTTCTCAAGCACGCGCCGGCTGATGTAGCCGCGCAGGCCGGATACGGTGTGCAGGCCCATCAGGGCTTCGCGCTCCACCGGGTCCGACAACAGGCGCGCAAACTGCGACATCAGTTGCAGCGCGATTTGCGGCTGGTCCTCCGGCACCAGGATCATGACCACCACCGACGCGGGCTGCCCGTCGGGTGCGTCAAAATCCACCGGTTCTTCGGGCAAGGCGACACAAAGGACGGCCCGGCGCAGTCCGGGGATGCGCGCGTGGGGAAAGGCGACGCCGTTGCCAAGGGCGGTGCTGCGTTCCTTCTCGCGCGCCTTCACCGCATCCAGAAGCATGGCGCGGGAAATCCGGTCCTGCTGCGCCTGCAACGGCGCACTGGCCGCAAGCGCATCCACCATCTGCGCGATCAACGACCACTTGTCCGCCGCCGCAACCTGATGCAAGACGAGGCTCTCGTCAAAATGGGCCAGTTTTTTCATGGTTCAATGTCCGGAAATGCACGGGCGGAATGTGAAATCAAACGGGGAATGTAGTAAGCGTAGCACATCGCCGAACGATTTGTCGAAGCACGCGAAAGAATTGTCGGACGAGTCCGACAAGTCCGACCCGTCCGACAATTACATGTTGAAGGGTGGGTGCACCGAAGCGTAACCCACCATTTCCCTCATCGACAATAAGAATCGATCGAGGATAGATTGTTCCGAGATTGGAGGCGTCACGTTCCGGGCTGTCGGCAAAACAACAGTGAAAAATCCAATACGCGATCAGCAATCGCCAAACATTGGCTTGCTATGGCTACATCGGGTTCAAAGTCCGGCAGTACCGAAGCCATAGGATACTTTGACGGAAGGTATATGGCATCCAGCAAATTGCATTCTTCCTCATCCAGGCGGCAATCAATACCCGATTGCAGCAAAGCCAACCGCAAACCGGCAATGCTATGCGTTTTCCTAATGGGCAGGCCAACATGCATGCAAACGGCCTTCAAGGCCTTCTCAACGGCCTGCTGAATATTTTGCAGCGCAGGGTTCAAAAGGCCGTCGTCAATACACAATTCCGCGGCTTGCCGGTTTTCCTGTGCATAGCGCAGCCATGCTGCTGCATCACCGTTCATAAATCACCTCGCCCCGGTTGATTTCATCCACAAAACACCCTGACGCTCCGGGGCGCAGGGGGATGATGTCCAGGGGTATATGCGCGGCAACAGGCGTTGCCAGACGCCGATATTTCAAGGCAAGCGAGAGATAGTCCTCTGAACTGTCCTGAAAAACCGCCACATCCATGTCGTCCGGGGCGTCGTTGTACAAAAACGACCCGAATACCACAACCTTGCGAATCTCCTGCGCCTGCGCAAGCCGCCGGGCCAGATCACGTTTTAGTTCGTTTTTCTGTAGAGCATCCATAACTTCATAATTTCCGTGCGAAGTCGATTTGACCAAGTACTGTTTTTCCGGATTCCAAATCATATTCGCAAGCGAGGCTCATCCAATTCAACATTTTGAATTCATCACTAATGTCATCTTCTAATGGTCTATTGGCTTCAGTTCAAATACAACGTGATACAACATTAGCCGGACATTGGAAACCGCCTTCAATGCGTACCGGATTCTATCATCGTTTTCGTGGGCGATAATGATTCCCTCGACAGGTTCGTCTTCCGCAAAGTGCTCTTTGACGTAGCCCATGTATCGCAGGATTTGTCCGACGGTGTCGTCTGACGACTGGTTACGTTTCAATTCAATGACCAGCCATCGTGGTTTCTTTGCGCTTCGGGTGCGCGCGAGAAGATCAATGCGGCCCACTGGAGTTGGATATTCATACCCCGCTTCAGGATCGCCTTGTTCAACGTATAGCATCCATTCTTTCCCAAGCGGCATTTTATCCCAGTTATCCCGAAGGAATTCATGAAGATGACGTTCCAATCCAAAGCGTTGAGGCTCTTCCTCTGCGCCTGACGTGTCACCTCTGGTGCTTGTGCTTCCATATCCATCAGGGGGGAAAAGAAAAAAGTGCCACAGGCTGTCCACGTTCCACAGGTCCGTGCCAAGATCGTCTTTAACGCGGTTCAGTACCTTATTGATACGGACGTATTTTTCGCCAAAAGACAAACCCCTCTCAAAATCCGGCCACAACCCGAGTTCTTGCATCACGGCCTCGGATTTGTTGTTCCATACCCCGTATTTGTCGGGAAAAGCAACGAACAAGATCGCGGTCGCGATGTTTTTGCCCATTCCCTTTACAGCATCCACGGCGGCGTTAAGTCTTTGGGGCAGTTCCTGCGCATCATCAAGAAGGTCATCCAAAGCCTTTCGTAGTTTCTTCATGTCAGCACATATACGATGCCCCTGGCGATGCAGGCCGGTCCAGTGTTTGTTGTTTTCCATCAGCAGGAACGACTTGAATTGCTCTTCCGTTATCGCATTAATGTTTTCCCGTGAAAATACCGGCTGATACACTGCAAATACCTGGTCTCGGGCCTCATCCATTTCCTTGAAAGCCGACGATTTGGCCCGGCAATAGGCAAGCAGCCTGCGGAGTTCCTCCAAAGCCGTCGCGTAGGTTCTATCGCTCATGGTTCAAATCTCCCCTATTGCAGGGTGGGTGCAGCGTAGTGGAATCCACCATTCGCCAACAAACACTATCTTGAGATGATGGGTTCCATTGCGCTTCGCCCCATTGCACCCACCCTACGGTTTAAATCTCCATCATTCCCAATCCGCCTGTTTGAGGGCATCGAGTTCGTGTTGGATGCTTTGCATGACGGGGAAGCGGAATCCGGTTTTGGGGTCGAGGTCGAGTTCCATGACTTTCATGGAGACGGGGTGCTGGTCGCGTTTCCACTGGTTGGCGGCGAATCGGACGGCGAAGTTGGCGGTCCATTCGCGAAGTTGTTCGGGGGGATGCTGCGGGTGTCGGCGGCAGAGGATGCGCCAGCAGTCCGCGAGGGCGAGCCGCCGTCGGGCGTAGAGGGGGAGGAGGTCGTCGAGGACGGCGTAGGGCATGAGGTCGGTT
>CAZLII010000627.1:0-3112 GCA_964559065.1 uncultured Nitrospirales bacterium
TAACGGCTACTTGGAACACGACTTCCCCGTGCGCGCCATTTTGATTGACAGTCCATGGTCCACGCGCTACAACGATTTCATCTTGGACGAGGCGCGGTTCCCCAATCCCGCGCAGTTCTTCAAGGATTTGGAGGACCGGGGCATCCGGGTGGTGCTCTGGATGACGGGGATGGTCAACAGTTACAGCAAGGACACGGCCATCCAGGACTCCGGCGACTGGTTTCAAGAAGCCGTCAGCAAGGGATATATTGCGACCGGCGACGCCCGGATACCCTGGTGGAAAGGGCGCGGGGGGCTGATTGACTATACAAACCCCGAAGCGATGCGCTGGTGGCGTGGATTGCAGCAGCAGGTCTTTGACTGGGGCATTGATGGTTGGAAACTGGACGGCACCGCGACTTATTTCGCGAACTGGGTCGGAGGGAAAGTCCCCATCCCCTATAAGCGCGTGCATGGCGGATGGATGACCACCCGCCGCTACATGGACCATTATTACCGCGATGAATACCAACATGGCCTGTCCCAGAACCCGGAGTTTATCACACTGTCACGCTCCTTGGACAGCGTCATGCCCTGGGGACACCCGGAAGGTTTTTCACCCTTCGACGCATCGCCCGTCAACTGGGTCGGCGACAACCGTCATGAATGGGGAGATGAACGGCGGGGCTTGGAACGCGCCATCCGGTTGATTCTGGAAAGCGCAGAGATGGGCTACAACATCATCGGATCGGATATCGGCGGCTATCACGGCGGCAGGGAGATCGCTCCCGCGCTGTATATCCGCTGGGCGCAGTTCTCCACGTTTTGCGGCCTCTTTCTGAACGGCGGGCACGGCGAGCGGCGCATGTGGAAACGGAGCGAACTCGAATTGGAGTTGATCCGCCGCTTCTCCTGGCTGCACACCGAACTGGTCCCCTACATGTACAGCCACACCGTCGCATGCCACCACGGCGGCAAGCCGCTCATGCGCCCGCTGAAAGACGGGAAATACCATTATCTTTTCGGCGATGATTTTCTGGTCGCGCCGATGTACCGGCGCGGCGATGCGCGCGAGGTGGCATTGCCGCCGGGACGATGGCGGTATTTCTTCGATGACATGCAAGTCATCGAAGGCCCCGCGACATTTACCCACGAATTCCCCATCGAAGAGTTCCCGGTCTATATCCGCGACGGCGCGATCATCCCCATGCACATCGCCCGCGACTACACCGGCATCGGCGAACGCGACTGGGAAGGCCTCCTGACCCTGAACATCTACCCCCACGACAAGAACCAGTTCACCGTGCACCACACGGACTACAGCGGGGCGCTGACCGTGACGGCGGAGCATGGCGCAACGACGAAGATCGCCTTGGAAGGCGTTGGCAAACCGCATATATTGCGCGTTTTCGCAGAACGCACCCCCAGTCGGATTGAATGCGATGGCCGACCGCTCAACGACGACGCATGGCGCTATCTGCCTGAGAAGAACCGCATCATCGTCCGCTGTTCCGAAGCAGTGGCCCGCATATATGAGATTCAATGGGAATAATCCGGCATTCAGCAGGCAATGTTTCTGCATTCGCGGGAGATGCGCCGGAAAGGATAAAGCCGTATAATAGGGTAGCCATGAACGATGAAAGGCTTTTGTGAAGTCCCCCGCCTACGAACTCGTTGAAACGCCGGAAGCCTGGCAAGGATGCGTGAAAATCCTGCGCCGGGAGACGCGCATTGCCGTTGATCTGGAAGCGAACAGCCTCTTCGCCTACCAGGAGAGTATCTGCCTCTTGCAGGTCTCCACGGCGGACCGCGATTTTATCATAGACCCCCTGGCCGGATTCCCCCTGTCCGGCATGGGCGAAGTTCTGGCCGACCCCGCCATCGAGAAGGTTTTTCACGCGTCCAGTTACGACCTGTTGCTACTGAAACGACATTATGACTGGGAGGTGAACAACCTCTTTGACACGATGTGGGCGGCCCGCATATTGGGTCATACGAGCATGGGATTGGCCGGATTGCTCAAGGAGTTTTACGGGGTTACGCTGAGCAAGAAATACCAAAAAGCCAACTGGGCGGCGCGCCCCATCGCCGGGGCGCTGCTGGACTATGCCCGGATGGATACCCATTACCTGCTGCGGCTTCGTGACGATCTTGCGGCGCGGCTCGATGCGGCGGGGCGTTTGGAGGAAGCGCTGGAAATTTTTGATCAGGAACGGCGCGTCGTGCTGGAAGATCGCAGCGATGGCGTGGAGGGATTTTGGTCGGTTCGGGGGGCGCGGCGCGCCGCGCCGCAGGCGCGCGCGATCCTCAGGGCGCTGTATGCATTTCGCGACGGGGAAGCGCGCCGGCGCAACCTGCCCCCGTTCAAAGTGTTCAGCGATGCCCATTTGGTGCTCCTTGCAGAGCGCGCCCCCGCCGACGCCCAGGAACTGCGCAGCCTGGAAGGCTTTTCCTCGAAACTCGCCGACCGCTACGGCCCGCGTATCCTGGCGGCCATTGCCAAAAGCAGGCGCCACCCCCCCCCGGCGCTTCCGAAGGCCGCTTCCCGTCAACCACGCGAAATTGTCAACCGCTATCGTCTGTTGCAGCACTGGCGGAAAGAAACCGCCCAAAACCGGGGCGTCGAATCGGACGTCGTTATGCCCCGTGACATCCTGTGGGAAATCGCCCGCCTCAATCCGCGCACGCCCGAAGAACTTGCCGCCGTGCCGGGATTGGGTTCGTGCCGCCGTGCGCTCTATGCCGAGGGACTTCTGCGCGCGCTCGCACAAATGCCTGATAACGCCGACACGACGGATTGACGGCCCGCCACGCACCCAAATCCGCACGTAAGGGAATCGGAAACATTGAAAGCACATTGCCTTTCAACAAGCAACACGAAGAGCAAAACATTGCGAACCGGTGTCAACTGTTGCAATAGCTGCCGGCTAATGCGGCGGCGTAGCTTCGCTGCTTGTCGGTATGTAGCCCCGCTCTACGAGCGGAAAGATTTTCATCCGCAAATGTAGCCCCGCTCTGCGAGCGGAGTAAAAAACGTCCGATGATGTAGCCCCGCTCTGCGAGCGGATTTTCCCCGTTCATAGAACGGTGCTACATAATTTGCAAATTGAAATTTTCTGTTCATAAATGTAGC
>CAZLII010000628.1:0-3104 GCA_964559065.1 uncultured Nitrospirales bacterium
GGACATGACCTTCGAGGAGGCGCTGGAGACGACCCGGATTTACAGCGTCGCGCCGACGGTGCACCGGCGCGACTCGCTGATCGTGCGGCGGCCCTTCCGCAGCCCGCACCACACCGCGACGACGGTGTCCATCGCGGGCGGCGGCCAGGGCCAGAGCGCGCATCCCGGCGAGGTCAGCCTCGCGCACAACGGCGTGCTCTTCCTCGATGAGTTGCCGGAGTTCAACCGGGCCGCGCTCGAAGTGCTGCGCCAGCCGCTTGAAGAGGGACTGGTCCACATCCGCCGCGCCAACTATTCCGTCACCTACCCCAGCCGATTCATGCTCGTCGTCGCGATGAACCCCTGCCCCTGCGGCTGCCGCACCGACCCGCGCCGCGAGTGCCGCTGCTCACCAGGCGACATCCAACGCTACATGGCGCGGCTCTCCGGGCCGCTCCTCGACCGCATTGACATCCACGTGGACGTGCCCGCGCTTTCCTTCGATGAACTCGCCGACAACCGCCCCAGCGGGCCTTCCAGCGCCGAGGTCCGCGCCACGGTGCAGGAAGCGCGCAACCGCCAGCGCACAAGATACCGCGGGCGCGTCGCCTGCAACGCGCACCTCGACAGCAAGGGGCTCCGCGAGCATTGCCGCATGGGCGAGAGTGCGCAGCGCATCCTCGAATCCGCGCTCGACCGACTCGGTCTCAGCGCCCGCGCCTACGACAAGGTGCTCCGCGTCGCGCGCACCCTCGCCGACCTCGATGGACAGGACGCGATCGGCGAACAACACATCGGCGAAGCCGTGCAGTACAGGAGTTTGGACGGGCAGTTGTTTTGAAGATTAAGAATACACTGTGGGCACATTGTGAAGATTGACAAGAAAGCATTCTGTGCTAGGCGCACCGTGCGCGAGCTTTGGGAATATGTCAAGGCGGTCGAGCGCCATGCTCGCTCAGACCTTGCTCTATTTGAGGTTGCGAATCGTAGAAAGGGCTTATATGAGAAATACTTTCAGGAATTGCGCCCTTTCGCCCACTACTGTCGCTTGAAATACGGGTTGGATTCTCCATTTGTTTGCTACCTTAGCGACTCGGAAGTAGGTGACGCCTGGGTAGAAGATCTAAGTACTGGATTGAAGCGCCTCATCGAGATCACGTGGCCACAAGATCCCGAGCACATGAAGAAGTTGAAAGCCCCGCGATCGAAAGGTGGCGTCATTGATTTCTGCTGTTTCGACTGGGACGATACGTCGCTGCACAAAGCCGCGATAGAACGGCTACTTAAGGTCGCAAGCAAGAAATCTGTAAGAGACTACAGCAATACGGGTGGTTCGACACTCTTGTTTGTTTTCGACAAATCCAAGCTCTTTTGGGACGACAACAGACGTCATCAATCTGTCCTGATGTCAATGCTTGACCAATTGGCTGAAATTCCGTTTCATGCTGATGAGGTTGAAGTAATGTTTCTTTTTGGCAGCAAAGCAGAGTTAGTGCCCGTTCGAAAACAATGACATTGACTACCCCTCTGAAACATACGGTGTCGAGGAATATTGATAAGCCGAGGCGCTAAGCCCACAGGGTGGTTTCAGCGAAGCGGAACCCACCATGCTCCCGTTTGCAACCGCAACTTTGCAGAACAATGGCGGGTTCCATTGCGCGTCGTTCAATTTTCGCCGTCCCCCCACTTTCCGGTCGAAGCCCGACATCAGTGAATGCCGTATATTGTCCACTGCGTCCAATGCGTCCACCCCGTCCATCCCGCCGGTCCTGTCCGACTGTCGCGCGCTACGTCGCGATACCCAGATCGCGCAGAAGATTCCGGACGGCGGCGCACTCCATGTCGCGGCGGCATTGTCGGGTGTAGGTAGCGATATGCGGGGTGAGCAACGCCTGGGGGAAGCGCGTGAGCGGGCCGGAATAGGGTTCCTGCCAGAAGGCGTCGAACCAGACGGCGGCGATCGCGCCCGATTCCAGCGCAGCGACCAGCGCCGCTTCGTCCACCAGGCCGCCGCGCGCGGAATTGAGCAGCACCGCCCCGGGACGGATGCGGGCGAACTCAGCGGGACCGAGGATGCATTCCTCGCCGGCGGCGTGCAGTGTAATAACCTCGGCTTCAGCCAGCCCCTCCCGCAAGCCGACCATGCGCTCGCCGTCGCGCAACGACGCCGCATCAATGTACGGATCATGCACGAGCAGTTCCGCGCCGAAGGCGCGGAGCAACGCGCCGACCCGCCGCCCGATGCGCCCATAGCCGATGATCAAGACCTTCGTTTCGCGCAGCCCGAAACCGATCTCCTTTTTCCACGCGCCCGCGTGCAGCGCCGCGTTTGCGGGGATGATCCGGCGCCCGATGGCCAGCAGCGCCGCGATGGTCATTTCGGCCACCGCGTCAATCGGCCCCTCCGGCGTGCTGGAGACCTTGACGCCATGATCCGCCGCCGCGTCGAAATCCACATTCGCCACGCCGATGCCGACGCGCGCGATGGCCTTGAGGCGCGGGGCCGCCAACGCGATCACCGCGCGGTTCAGCGGTTCCAGTCCGGCGATCAGACCGTCCACACCGCGCAGATGCTCAATGATCTCCGCTTCCGTAAGGCGACGGCCAAACGGGTTCTCTTTCACCTCAACTCCCGCCGATTCCAACATGCGACGGGGTGTGTCGTCCTCTTCCGCGAACGACGACGGCCCGATGGCAACGACAATGCTCATGGCGATTCCTTGCTCCATAAAGTACTTACGACAACAGGTTTCGCGTGTTGTCAGTTCAATTTCTATGAAAAATGGCATCCTTGAGATTGAACAGTCTCAGTCATCATGTTGCCGATTATTGAACAACCCGGCGATGGTGCAGGATAATACGCTGCATCCACCAGCATTTCGGCCACAATCATTGCCGACATCCCCGATGATATTCAACGTGTTGGCTGCTGCGCGACAAGCCTGTGATTTCCTCAACCTGTTCGTGTAGGCTTTACAGGAAGCCGGGACTGTTCGGACATTTCATAACAGATAAGGAGAAGGCCGCATGCGATTGACGCTTGATCCAAAGCCGTTTCTGAGCGCCGCGCCCGCGGTGGACCCGGAGGGACGACATCAGCCGGTCGGGTATTGGCAGGAGACGGT
>CAZLII010000629.1:0-3104 GCA_964559065.1 uncultured Nitrospirales bacterium
TCCATTTCCGCAGGATGCTGTCCGCTATACGGCGACCGTTAACCGGGAGAACCACAGTTTGTATTTCGATTATGCAGTTACCCTTTTGCAAATGCCGCCGGGCTTGCAGAATCTCCACCGGTATCTCTATCATGGCCGACAAAAAAGCGAACCGTTTGAAGGCAACCGGGGATGCTTAGTGCAAACACGGGAGAGCGAAGTGCAAGCACAGTTATTACTTGGCGAACCACCATTGAAACGGGGAAGGTTCCGTTGTCTTGCTGCGGCACTATTGCCGTGCATTCTTCTCGCGGGGTCTCCGTGTCTCGCCGGGGAACATTGGCAATGGGGCGAACGGCATACCCGAAACATGATCACCACAGAAACCGCGCTTCCGGTCCATTTCAATCTGGAGACGGGGGAGAATATCCTATGGTCTGCGTCGTTGGGGGGCGGTGCCTATAGTTCTCCGGTGGTCGCGGCGGGCCGGGTCTTCATCGGGACGAATAACGCCGAGCCAAGGGACCCGCGCCATCAGGGGGACCGGGGCATCCTGCTATGCCTGGACCAGAAGGACGGCAGTCTGCGTTGGCAACTGGTCGTGCCGCGCATCGGCGGCGACGATTACCTCGATTGGCCGGGAGTGGGTATTTGTTCACCGCCCACCGTGGAAGGCGATCGGGTCTATACGGTGACCAACCGGGGTCAGGTGCTTTGCTTGGATTTGCATGGTCTCGAAAACGGGAACACAGGACCCTTCATGGACGAAGGGCGCGTTATGGTTCCTCCCGGCGATCCCCCCATTGAACCCGCGCCGCCCGATGCCGATATCATCTGGCTTTTCGACATGCGGGCGGAGGTCGGACTCTATCCGCATGATTCCATTTATGTCTCGATTCTGTTGGACGGCGATTACCTCTACCTCAACACCGCGAACGGCGTTGACAACACCCATCTTCGGGTGGGCAACCCCGAAGCCCCCAGTTTGATTGTGCTGGACAAGAACACCGGGCGGCTTGTCGCCAGGGATGATGAGCATCTCGGACCGCGCATCTTTCATGCGGTCTGGGCACCGCCCGCACTGGGCGTGGTCGGGGGCGAACGCCTGATTTTCTTCGGCGGCCCCGACGGCGTTTGCTACGCTTTCAAGGCCCTATCCGGTCCGCCCCCCGATATTGTGCAACGCCTCGAACGGGTTTGGCGCTTTGACTGCGACTCGGAAGGACCGAAAGAGGACCAATTCCAGTTTTCGCGAAACCTTCGGGAGGGACCAAGCCAAATCGTGGGCATGCCCGTTTTTTATAAGGACCGGGTCTATGTAACGGCGGGAGGCGATGTCTGGTGGGGCAAACGCCAGTCCTGGCTGAAATGCATTGACGCCACGCAGCAGGGCGACATCACCGCCACGGCGGAGCGATGGTCCTATTCGATTCCCCGCCAGAGCACGGCGACGCCGGCCATCCTGAACGGCCTGGTGTTCGTGACCGATGACGCAGGCCATGTGCACTGCGTGGACGCGGAAACCGGCGAAGGCTATTGGACGCATCGGCTGGGAAGGTCCATCTGGGGCTCCACGCTGGGCACCGGGGACCGGATATACGTCGGCGCACGTGACGGCGCATTCGCCATCATCGCCGCCGACAAGACCAAGAACATTCTCTTTGAAACGCGCTTTCCCGACGAAATCAACGGGACCCCGGCGGCGGACAATGACGTCCTGTTCGTCAATACCCTCACCCGCCTCTACGCGATAGGCAACCAATCCGCCGAGTGAAATCCTTTGTGCGCTTGGGGCGCCAACAGTACCTTTGTGGCCGGTCTCTTGACCAAGGCATGGCTAATATTGGCAATCTGCACGCCAATCTCTTTGGGATATTTTCTATCATCCTCGGGCACAAACACTTATGGCTGCCAAATGATGACTTGACTTAACGTCAATTCCGTCGTAGACTCAAAACCCAGAGGCAATGCTGCGGCAGCAGGAACGCGTTCTGTTGAGACGTCCCCTGTCCGCGGCGCTACAGGGCAACCGGAACAGGAGGAGTCATGACGAAAGAAAAGCGTGGTTTCACATTGATTGAACTGCTGGTGGTTATCGCAATCATCGGCATACTTGCGGCAATTCTGCTTCCCGCGCTGGCGCGCGCACGGGAGGCGGCCCGACGCTCGAGTTGTGCGAACAACCTGAAGCAGATGGGTCTTGTATTCAAAATGTATGCAAACGAATCGAAGGGGCAACAGTGGCCGAGCATGAAGAAGTATAACAACGGCACGCCCCGGCTCATGTGCACGGATGGAAGCCCCAACAACATCAATCAATTCTTCAATGTGGTGGACGTGTACCCGGAATATCTGACGGATTTCAACGTATTGGTCTGCCCTTCCGACGCAGATGGACAAGAAAAACTCGCGAGATATCATAACTCCGACGGCACGCCAAATCCCTGCAGGGTGGTGGACGGGTCATACTCGTATTACGGCTGGGCGGTCCAGCCGAGGGATGTGGTCGGCGAGTTGGATGTCAACAATCCGGGCTTCGACAGAATGGATACCTCATGGGGGCTGTTCAATTGGGACTTCCTCACAAAAGTCGGGGAAATTTTCACGAATCCGGACAAGCAGGTTTATGATCAGGACGTTTCCTTCAGCAGTGGAACCGTTTACCGGTTGCGTGAAGGCATCGAACGTTTCTTCATTACGGACATCAACAACCCGGCGGCGTCGGCCAAGGCGCAGAGCGACATAAGCGTGATGTGGGACTCGGTGTGGATTCCAGCCAGAACGGACACCAGTGAGCCGGGGGCCAGTTATTTCAACCACGTGCCCGGCGGCGGCAATGTGTTGTATATGGACGGACATGTGAGTTTTGTGCGTTATCCCGGCACGTGGCCGGTGTGCAAAGCGAAGGTGCAGATGAAAAACCTCATTCAGGAAATGCTTGAGGGCTGAATCTGAAACCGCCGAGCCGCATCAGCCTGAACACGGGGTTCAATGTCTGACAAGGGCCTCGTTGAAGGGCGGATGCAGCATGCCTTTTTCCGTGATAAACCCGGCGATGTATTCCGCTGGGGTGACATCGAAGGCGGGGTTGTAGGCTTGAGTGTCTTTTGCGGCGGATGCAAGGC
>CAZLII010000630.1:0-3103 GCA_964559065.1 uncultured Nitrospirales bacterium
GGCCATTGGCCGCTTCTGACAGGCGATGCAATGGCGGCAGGACATGCACTTTAGGAATTTGGGGAGTCAACGAGTCGTACAGGCAGGCCGGCGGCAGGAAACGCAGGCACGTGCAGCCGACGCCGCAGGCCGCAAAGGATGCAGTGAACTCTCCTCAACGGTGGAGGCAAGGAAGGCATGGCAGAAGAACTGGTGAGTTTGGTGAACCAAACGGTGGAGCGCTTCGGCAAAGACCGTGGCCGGTTGATGGACATCGCGCGAGCGCTCCATGCCCGGCTGGGGTACCTGTCCGAAGAGACCATCGGCCACATTGCCCGGGCGCTTGGCATTCATCGGGTGGAAGTCCGCGACATGGTCAGTTTCTATTCCTTCTTCTCGCGCGAGAAACAGGGCGAGACGGTCATCCGCTTATGCAATGCGGTGGTGGAGCGCATGAAAGGAGCAGACGCGGTCGGAAATGCATTCGAGAAAGCACTAGGTATCCGCTTTGGGGAGAGCACGCCGGACGGGGCCATCGCGCTGCAGCACACGGCCTGTATCGGCCTGTCCGACCAGGCCCCCAGCGCACTGGTCAACGGCATTCCGTTTAGCAATCTCAAGCCGGAGGACGTGCCGGGCATTGTCAAGGCCATGCGCGAAGGCGAAGACATGCTGAACATGCCCCAGGCGGAGGTGGACCCGAATGTGCGGCGTCCGGGCGAGGTGATTTTTGCGCCCATGGAGCGAGGCGCGGCGATTCGCAAGGCCATCAACATGACCCCGGAAGCGGTCATCAACGAGATCAACAAGGGTCGCCTTCGCGGCCGCGGCGGCGCGGGGTTTCCCACGGCGATGAAGTGGGATTTCTGCCGCAAGGCGAAGGGCAATGCGCATTATCTTGTCTGCAACGCGGACGAAGGGGAGCCGGGCACCTTCAAGGACCGGGCCATTTTGCAGGAATGCCCTGATCTGGTTTTTGAGGGCATGACCGTCGCAGGTTACGCCATCGGCGCGCGTGAAGGCATCATGTATCTCCGAGGGGAATACGAATATCTGCTGCCCTCTCTGGAACGGGTGATCGCCAAGCGCCGCCATCTGGGGCTGCTCGGAGACAATATCTGCGGCTGTGAAGGCTTCTCCTTCAATATCCGCATTCAGATGGGCGCAGGGGCCTATATCTGCGGCGAGGAATCGGCGCTGCTGGAATCCGCCGAAGGCAAGCGCGGCGCGCCGCGCGACCGGCCCCCCTTCCCCGTACAGAAGGGATACAAGGACGAACCGACATCGGTGAACAACGTGGAAACCCTGTGCTGTGCGGCCCGCATCATGGACCGGGGCGGCGAATGGTTCGCCTCAATGGGGTCCCGCGACTCCACGGGCACAAAACTGCTGAGTGTGTCAGGCGACTGCGAACATCCCGGCGTCTATGAACTGCCGTATGGCATCACAGTGAAGAAACTGCTGGATATGGTGGGCACACCCGACGCACAGGCGGTCCAGGTGGGCGGCCCGTCGGGACGCTGTCTTGCCCCGAAAGATTTCGGACGCAGCATCTCCTTTGAAGACGTGCCCACCGGCGGGTCGGTGATTGTTATCGGGCCGGAACGCGATCTGCTGGAGGTTGTGCGCCAGTTTACGGAGTTCTTCGTGGAAGAATCCTGCGGCTGGTGCGTGCCATGTCGTGCAGGCACAACGGTCCTGCTGAAACTGCTGGAGAAGATTCTGGACGGACGCGGCGATCGTTCCGACCTCGCCAAACTGGAAGACCTGGGCAAGACAATCAAGACCATGAGCCGTTGCGGACTGGGCCAGACTGCAGCAAATCCTATCCTGACCACGCTCAACGGCTTCCCTGATCTGTATGAAGCGCGAATCAAGCCCGAAGAATATGTCCCCGCCTTTGATTTCAAGAAGGCGTTGGAAGTTGGATGCGAAGCCGCGGGCAGAAATCTTGAATTGGAAGGGATTCACGTATGAGCAAGGATACAGTGACTTTCACCATTGATGGCGTGGAGGTGAAGGCAAAGCCGGACCAGACAATCATGGAGGCGGCCGACGCCGCCGGCATTTACATTCCCAGGCTTTGCTATCACAAAGACCTCTTGCCCGGCGGTCACTGCCGGGTCTGTACGGTGCGCGTGAATGGACGCCCCGCGAACGCATGCACCTTCCCGGTCAACGAGGGCATCGTCGTCGAGAACGACACCGAGGAACTCAAAGCGCTGCGGCGCGACATCATTGAGATGCTCTTCGTGGAGGGCAACCACTACTGTCCTTCCTGTGAAGCAAGCGGCAAGTGCGAGTTGCAGGCCATGGCCTACCGGCTCGAACTGCTGACCCCGCAGATGCCCTATGCCTGGCCGAAACGCGAACTCGACGCCACGCATCCCGATGTCTATCTGGACCGCGACCGCTGCATCCTGTGCGGACGGTGTGTGCGGGCTTCCGTGCAACTCGACGGCAAGCGCGTCTTCGGGTTTGAAAACCGGGGCGCCCAGAAACGGATAGCCGTGGACAGCGCAACGGGCATGGGCGACACGGATTTGTCCGCCAAGGACAAGGCCGCGAGTATCTGCCCCACGGGCTGTCTGACCATCAAACGGCAGGGCTATCTCACGCCGGTGGGCAAACGCCTCTACGACAAGACGCCCATCGGTTCCGACATTGAAAAAAAACAGGCCGCAGGTTGACGGCGAAGCGCTAAGAGAGGGTTGGCACCATGACAAAACCATTAGTCGCGACCGGACACTTCACGGGATGCTTCGGATGTCACATGTCTTTGCTCGACATTGACGAACGCATCCTGGATTTGGTTCAACTGGTCGAGTTTGACAAATCCCCCATCAACGATATCAAGACCTTCACCCGACCTGTGGATATCGGCATCGTCGAGGGAGGGGTCAGCAATTCTGAAAACGTGGAATTCCTGCGGGAATTCCGCAAACACTGCAAGATTCTTGTGGCCATCGGCGCTTGCGCGCTCACCGGCGGCGTCCCCGCCATGCGCAACACCGTTCCCCTCAAGGAATGCCTGCAGGAGGCGTACCTGGATGGGCCGACGATCGTGGATGGGGTCATCCCCAACGATCACGAACTGCCCGTCATGCTGGACCGCGTCTATCCC
>CAZLII010000631.1:0-3102 GCA_964559065.1 uncultured Nitrospirales bacterium
TGCGGGTGGAAACGCTGGACTGCGCGCGGCTCGCCGCACAGGCGCTGCGCGCAATGGGCGCGGCGCGTGTCGTACTTAGCCTTGGCGCGCGCGGCGCGTATTATCTCGGCGATGGAGAAATCCATGCGGCGCCGTTTCGCGTAAATCCGGTGGACACCACCGCCGCGGGGGATGCGTTCACGGCGGCGCTGGCCGCCGTGTGGGGGCGCATGCCGGTGGCGGCCGCGCTGCGCTTCGCCAATGCCGCAGGCGCGCTGGCGACAACGGTCGCCGGCGCGCAGCCGTCCATGCCGACGCGCGCCGCCGTCGAGGCGATGCTGCACGATGGACCGCAGGAAACTTGAGAGGAACAAAAGGTTGTGATGAAATTCATCGCTGCACCGTCCGTCATGTGTGCGGACCTCGGTAAACTGGAGGCGGAATTCCAGGCGCTGGCGGCCGCAGGCGCGGATGAACTGCATTTCGACATCATGGACGGCGTCTTCGTGCCGAACATTACGCTGGGCTTCGATTTCATCCGCATGGCGCGGCGCTGCTGTTCGCTTCCATGCACCGCGCATCTCATGGTGGTTCATCCCGAACGCTATATCGAGCGTTTCGTGGACGCCGGCAGCGCCGCAGTCGTGGTGCACGTGGAAGCATGCCGCCATCCCCACCGCGTGCTGGGGCAGATCCGCGACGCCGGCGCATCGCCCGGTATCGCCATCAACCCCGCGACGCCGCTCACGAAACTGGAATATCTCCTGCCGATGGTGGACCGCGTATTGATCATGACGGTGGACCCGGGTTACGCGGGCCAGACCATTCTCCCCATCGCCTTCGAGCGCGTGCGCATTCTCCATGAAAACGTCCGCTACCACCGCTACGACCTCAAGATCGAAGTGGACGGCAACATCAACGTGGAAAATGCGGCGCGGCTGGCGCGCTTCGGCGCGGAAATCTTCGTGCTGGGCAGCGCCTCCATCTTCAAGACTCCCGGAACGGATTACCTGGAGGCGCTCCCGGCCTTCAGAGCGGCCGTTACCCGCGAGAAATCGCTGGTGTAGCGCTGTCACGTGATATGTCAGAAATGAAACAAAGCAATAAATAACCGAGGGATGCAGAACGTCCTGTCGGCGTTTCGCTCTTTTTCAGAACATCCGCGGAAGCCCGCAGTAAAACACAACGTTTCAGCCGAAGAAGAAATAAATCCCATGCCTGCACTTGATCTGAAAAAACTCCGGCGGGCCACGCAGTGCGAGGTCCGCTCTGATGACCTGACGCGCGTCCTCTACGCCACGGACGCTTCCATCCACCAGGTCATGCCGGCAGCGGTGGCGTTCCCAAAGACGGCGGCGGAGGCGGCATCGGCGAGTGCGGCCGCCATCGGCGAGGGGGTGCCGGTGACGCCGCGCGGCGCGGGCACCGGCCTGTGCGGCGGCGCGATCGGTTCGGGGCTGGTGGTGGATTTTGCGCGGCACAACCGGCGCATTTGCGACCTGAACGTCGAGGCGCAGACCGTGCGCGTCGGGGCGGGGGTCGTGCTGGACCAATTGAACGATTTTCTGCAGCCGCACGGCCTGACCTTCGGCCCGGACGTGGCCACGAGTTCCCGCGCGAGCATCGGCGGCATGATCGCCAGCGATTCCTCCGGGGCGCGCGCGCCCATCTACGGCACGACGATCATGCACGTGCAATCACTCGAATTGGTGATGGCCGACGGGCGGGTGGTGGAAGTCGGCGCGGAAAAGCCGGGGCTTTCAGAAATTACCGACACCATCCACCCGCTGATCCTGGAGCACGCCGATGAAATCCGCGAACGCTTCCATGACCGCATCTGCAAGCGGTGGCCGGGCTACGGCCTTGACCGCTACCTGCGCGCGCCGCGCGACCTCAGCCGGATTCTCGGCGGCAGCGAGGGCACGCTCGCCGGCATCTTTTCCGCCGAACTGAAACTCGTGCCGCTGGTGAGGGAGAAAGGGCTGGGGCTGATCTTTTTCGAGTCCGTGGATGCCGCAATGCAGGCCACGGTGGCCCTGCAGGAACTAAGCCCGGCGGCGATAGAGCACATTGATGACGTGCTCTTCAACCAGACGCGCGGCCAGATGGCCTTCCGCGCGGCGCGCGATCTGCTCGAACTGGACGCCAAACCCTGCAAGGCGATCCTGGTCGTCGAGTTTTACGGGCCGGATTATCGGGACAAACTGGCCGCGATGGAAGGCCTGCGCCTGGGCGTGCGCAGCCATATCTGCCGCGACGCGGCGGAAATGCTCCATGTCTGGAACCTGCGCAAGGCGGGCCTGTCGCTCCTGACAGGCTGCAAGGGCGCGGCGAAGCCGGTGGCCGGCGTGGAGGACGTGGCCGTGCCGCCGGAACGGCTGCCGGACTACGTGCGCGGGCTGCGCGAACTGATGTGGCCCCTGGGGCTGGAGGCGTCGTTCTACGGCCACGCGGGGTCGGGCCTGCTGCATGTGCGCCCGGTGATCGATCTGCACCGGGCGGAGGACATCGCGCGTTTCCGCGCGATGGCGGAGGGCGTGGCGGCGCTGACGCGGGAGTTTAAGGGGTCCTTCACGGCGGAGCATGGGGTGGGCATCGCGCACACAGAATTCGTGGAAGAGCAAATCGGCCCGCGCCTGCTCGGTGTGATGCGGCGCATCAAGGAATGCTTCGATCCCCGGAACGGGATGAATCCCGGCAAAATTTTTGACGACGGGACCTACAAGATTGACAGCCACCTGCGCCAGGGCGCGGGGGCGGCGATTCCGCTGCCTTTTGAACCGGTGATCGCTTTTGCCGCGAAGGACGCGTCTTTCGTGGGGCATCTCGAACAGTGCAACGGCTGCGGCGGCTGCCGCAAGGACGCGCCGACCATGTGCCCGACCTTCATCGCCACCGGCGATGAATTGATGTCCACGCGCGGCCGCGCGAACATCATCCGCGCCGTGCTGGAGCGGCGCATTGACGCGGACGCGCAGCCGGTCCTCTCGCCGGCGCTCGACGCCGCGATCAGCAACTGCCTTTCCTGCAAGGCGTGCGCGACGGAGTGCCCGTCAAACGTCAACATGGCGCTGCTGAAGGCGGAACTGCTCCATGCGCGCCACCGCACGCACGGCACGCCGC
>CAZLII010000632.1:0-3094 GCA_964559065.1 uncultured Nitrospirales bacterium
CGTTCGGCGTGGTGAAGAAGGGGCTGGCAATCCAGGGATAGATCGGTATCGGCGCTTCATAATAGGAAACGTACGTGGCGCCCGCCCGGTCCATGAACGGGTGCGCCGAATAGGCATTCAAATTCCAAGCCGAAAAAATGATTTTGCCACCGGCGTCATGGTAACTGACCAAGGCGTCCATCGTTTCCGGGGTGACCTCATGCCAATATTCATCCACAATGACGAGGTCCCAGTCGCCCATCTGGAGTTGCCACTGAAACACGGTCTGTGAATCCGTGCGGGTGTAGGGCAGCCCCAGGCTTTCCAGGGCCGGGGTGGCGAAATCCGCGCTGCCCCCGCAGGTTTCGACGAGAAGCAGCACCCCGGAACCGCGCAGGACGTGCGCGATCTGGTTCTCGTAGAGTTCCACCATGTCGTGCTTGCCGTCGGTGTCCGCGTCCTGGTTCACCAGTTGCGGCGCGAAGGCGTTGACGATAAAGCGCATGTCCGGGTCCGAGGCGATGGCGACCTCGCCCGCCGCAGGGCCGCCCGTGTAGCCCGCATGGGCGAGGGCCGTCGTCACATCGAGTTTCTGTCCGTCCCGGGGGCATGTGTCAATAAACGTGATCAGGTCGGGCACGGCGTTCGGTTCGAAAAACAGATTGCTGTTCCACCAGTTGTAGACCGGCAGGGGGGTGGTGTAGTCGCTCAGCACGCTCATGCCGAGATGCGCCCAGAGGGGATGCGCCGCGTTAGAGAAGAACAGGTTCCACGCGAAAAGAATGACCCGGCCCCCGCCGTCATAGTAGGTCTGCAATTTGTCCAGTTCGCCGGTGAGCACGCCAAAGTTATAGCCGTCAACAACGACCAGGTCCCATCCCGGCAGGTCCAGCAGCGCCGAGAGTGTATCTATATTTCCCACTGTGGTGACGTTGTTCAGTCCCATGTTGTTCAACGCCGCGGTGATGTATTCCGGGCTGCCGCCGCACTGGCTCAGCATCAGCAGCACGCCGTTGGCTTGGGTCTTTGTGACGCAAATGTCATCCACCACCAGATAGGGGGAGGTGAAGGAGATGCCCACGGCCTGGATGCCGGCGCCGGCCACGGTGATTTCCACGAGGTCGGGCAGCACCGCCGAGATTTCACTGTCCACAATCCCCCAATCGTAGTTATACGCGGTCACGGTGACATTGCCGGCAGCCTCGCCGCCGAATTTTGCGCTGAACTGGGATATCGGTTCGTCAAAATAGATGGTCTCCGGTCCCTGCGGCACACCGCCGTCGGACATGGCCGAGAATATGTTGAACGCCAGGAAATTCGGCGAGGAGTGCCCCGTCACGCCGAAGAACCCGCATTCATCGATCACGGCGCCGCCGTCATTGCCGCCCGGCCCCGCGAAATGCACCCCGAGATGCGCGTAGGCGTCCGTGAGGCGCGTCGTTAAAGAGAACATGCACGGCGCGGTCAGGTCATCGAAGTCTATGAAGATGTCGCAATCAATCTTCGGCGCCGCCTTGGCCGCCGGCGCGGGCCGGGGTTGCGGCGCCGCTGCCGCGCCTTCCACGGCCACGCCGTTCAGCACGGCTCCCACTTCTGCGCCGGCCGCGCCGCAAAAAGCCATGATCGCCAGGACCGAGCAAATCCGGGCCACAAACCGAATCGAACCGCTACCTGATAACATGGTGTACATCCCTTCCGTTTGTCTGGCGTGATTTCGCCAATGAACTACCTCTGCGCTTAACCTTCCCATTGAACGGGCTGCTGCCCGGGCAACATCTTTTTCATCGCCCCGCCGAGGGTGGAAATGACCCTTGGTCTGATCGAAGCCGCTTTCCGGGCCGGTCCCACCCGCTGCACACACACTGAAGCGTAATGAACGGCAGATTCTGCACATGGCATGATCCCCGTTCCCGCGTCCGATGATATGACGGAAATCCCTCACGAAACATCGGCGGGGCGCCGCCCGATTCAGACCCCCGCCATTCTAATCGTGACGCTTCAAAACGTTTTCAGAACCACAAAAGGATATTTATTTATGATCCTCTGCTTTTAGATTACCGCAAGGGGGTGGAAATGGTCAAGTGTTTTTTTGGAGCGGTGTCCGGGGAATTCAGGGTCCAGGCGCGCTAAGAATCGGATTCCTGCGGACTTAGCGCGTTTTGGGTTTGACATTGCGGGGGGCGTATGATAGATTAGTTGTCAGGGCATGGGGCGGTGTGTCTTTGAACAAGGAGCATGTCTTCAAGATGGCATTAAGCAAGAAACAGCAGGCGATTGTCGCGCAATTGGAGCGTCGCGTGGAATTGTGCCGGGAATTCATGAACGACTGGCTCCTGTTCAACCAGATTCTGAGCGCATATCCCAGCCCGGGGGTGAACAAGGCGCAGTTGGAGAACCAGTTTCTGAAGATCAAGAGCAAAGTGGCGCGGGAGCATCGGGTGCTCAAAGATACACTGCAGGACGACTACAACCTCGACGCGAACACCATGAACATCATCTCCGGGGCGACAAATCTGGAGAGCATTTACTCGCAGTCGGAGGTTGCGGTGAAGAAACTGCAGATGGAATGGCATCGCGCGTTCATTGCGATCAATGAGACGCTTGGCGCGCTGGAGGACAAGAAGGCCCGCGCCGAGGCGGGGGAAAAGGTCTTTCTGGCGACGGCAGACATGATGGCCGGCAGGGGCGCGGCGGCCCTGAATGAGAACACCAAGACCATTCTGATCATCGCGGGCGTGATTGGGGTGTTGGCGCTGCTGTATTTCTTTACGCCGCTTGGCGATATTTACGCGAACTCCCTCAGAAACCTGCTTGGCCGGTAGCGCGACCGGACCGTGCTTTTTGCCCGGCGGACCCCGGATCTGCGCGCACAAGGAGCAAAGGGTGACAAAGCGCGACCTTGTAATCAGTGTGGCGGAACGCTTGGGTTATACCCAGAATGAAGTTTCGGCCGTTGTGCAGGCGGCGCTGGACGCCATTTGCGAGAGTTTGGCGGCGGGCGAGCGGCTGGAAATCCGCAATTTCGGCGTGTTTGAGATCAAAATCCGCGACGCGCGCATCGGGCGCAATCCGCGCACCGGCGCGGAAGTGCCGATCGCCGAGAAGCGCGTTGCCG
>CAZLII010000633.1:0-3090 GCA_964559065.1 uncultured Nitrospirales bacterium
GGCCAGTTTTCATCTCTTTGACGACGAATCCGGGGAATTCAACGTGCCTATGGTGTTGTCGCCGAGTTCCTCCACGATCAATGTCCATACGCCGCCCGCCAGCGTCCCATTGAATGTGGACAGTGGCTCCTGCGGCTGGTACACATCGCTGAACGGCGGGAACCCGTCAAAGATGCTTTCCAGCGCATCATCGTCAAACACGGTTTGCTCGAAATCTTCGCCCGCCGCATCGAGTTCTGTGAAGAGCCGCACCTCCACGCCCAGCGGTGAACGCAGCCGGACATCCAGCGCGGTGGTCTTGTTGCAGGTGATGTCCAGGATGACATTCACGTCTTCCACCAACACATTGTCGGAAATCGTCAAGGAAGAAGTGACTTCCTGGTTGGCGACAATTGCCTTGGGCACATCGGCGGAGGGATAGTAGGCGCAGTTTTCGCCTTCGCCTTCACCCTCGCCCTCGCCTTCGCCTTCTCCCTCACCTTCGCCTTCGCCGCCGCTGTCGGGGATCAAGCAAATGCTGAGGTCGTAGGGCAGCATGTCCGGCGTCGGCGTTGCGCCCGTCTGGTATGCTTTGCCGTCGCCCTCCGGCGAACTGATCCACCCAATTTTGGCGGCCGATGAAAAGACAAAACCCAGATAAACCCATCCATCGCTCATGGCTACAGGCTCATTCAGTTCAACGGTGAATTGATAGAGCGAGAAATAGGCGTCATCTATCCGATACGTAGCGCCTGTCGGCTGTATGTCCAGGTTCGTGATGGACTGGTTCGACACCGGCGTCACTGGCATGCCGCCAAAATCCTGAAAGAAAGCAGCCGTGCATGTGATGGTGCCCAAAGTATCTGCATACGGCTGCCATGCGCCGCCGCTTTCTCTGTATAAGACCCCCCAGAAGCGAATCGCGCCGACCGGCGAGGCAAGCCCGGAGAAGCCCTCATAGGCGTATGCCGGCGTGAAATGCCAATCGGCGTAGGGAGCGTACGGCCCCTGGCCAAAAATCGCTTCCGGCGCACAGGAAGTTAATTGTTCCTCGAACGCTTCGGTGGCCGGTGTGATGCACAGGCTCCAATCGTTGAGGTAGGTTTCATAGCCCTCTCCGGAGAGGGTGTCATCCGCAACATATAACGTCCACTGGCCAGAGGCCGGCAGGCCCTTGAAATTTGCCAGCCGGTTCCACGGCGCATCGTATTCCGGGCGGAAATACCCGGTGTACGGCGCGTTCCCTTCGTTGATGTTCTCCATGGCGTCATCATCGAAAATCGTGCCGATCATCTGCTGGCCGCTGCAACTTCCAAGATCGGTCAAATAAATATCCCCTGCGTTGTCCGGCGAGACAAGGGAGATGCTCACCTCGGACAGATCGTCCGACACCAGGCTGCCAATGATGACATCAAGGTCTTCGACCAGCCCCGGCAGATCCACGTCCACCACCGATGACGCCGTGGAAGCGTCGCATACCTGCGGCACATCCTCGCTGGTGAAGACCAGGCATTCCCGCTCGCCGCGAACGTATCCATAGATTTCCATAGACCAGTTGTTGATGACGCCCGTGGTGCTGCCATCGAGGTCAGCCACGTTCAGCGTCCACACGCCCTTGCTGCCGCGGCCCTTGAACAGGCTGAGGGCCTGCGCCGGCTGAAACGCGCCGGTATACGGCGGCGTCCCGTCATAAATGCTCAGGTCCGCGCCATCGTCAAGCACGGTCCCGTAAAAATTCTCCCCGTCATTGAAGACGCCGTCAAAAAGCCCAACACTGTTGCCCAGCGGGCTGATCAGAAGCGCATCGAGCGCCGACGCGCTGGAGCATGTGATATTCACCGTCACCTTGAGGGAGATGATCGTCATCTCGCTCGAAATGGTGAGCATGCTTGACGCGCTTCCTCCGGGGACAAGGGGCACATCGTCCACGTCATTTTCGAAGACAAGGACGGCGCTGTTATTGCTGAACTCAGAGGTGTCGCCCACATCAGTCGTTGCTGTCGCGGTGATGTACATGCCGTTGTATGCGCCGAGATTGAGGGGGATGGAAAAGGTCCCCGCCCCGTTCGCGGTGGTGGATCCAAGATAGACCCGGCCCTCATCCGCGTCATCCGCGAAAATTTCCACAAACACATTGGCCGGGGCAGTCCCGCTGACCGGGTTGATGCCGGTGATCACCGGCGCGGACACACCCCCGCCCGTCGCAAAACTTGTGTCTATGCCTTTCCCACTGTTGCTGAAAATGCTGTTCTGAGAAATGGTGATGCCTTCGAGATTCGCGCCGGAAAGGCTGACGCCAGCGCTTGTGTTATAGGCAATAACATTGGCCCCGTCGTCACCGCCCACCAGGCAGGAAGTTTTATCGGTTCCCGCACTCACTGCGTTAATGCTAATGCCGAGCCCCCTATTGGGCAGCGGGAGAACCCCAGTAATATCCGTGCCAATCCGGTTCCCTTGAATTCTGAAGTTGCCGCCTTGCACCCATATGCCGCTGCCATTGTTTCCGGAGATGAGGTTCCCCCAGCCGGGATCGGCGCCGCCAATCTCATTGACGGTGCCTGGGCCAAGAATCCCGTCCCCTTGTGCATCTATGCCCACCCCGTTGGGAATGGCGCGGGTACCCGTGACGTCCGTGCCAATGCGATTGCCGATAATCCGGTTGTCGTAGCATTGGAAGCCGGTGATCCGAATCCCCGACCGTGAATTCCCGGAAATGATGTTGCCCAAGGGTTCCAATGAACCGCCAATTTCGTTGCTTTGGGCATAGTTCTTGATCAGAATGCCATAGTAATTCCCCATGGCTGTCAGGGTGTCGGTATCGGCCCCGATGCGGCAACTCCGCACCTGATTGCCAGAACCAAGGTACTGGCCCATCTGGCCCTCGATGCATATCCCCGCGCTGTTCGACGTGGCAAAATTAACGATGGTTAAGGCATTGATAACGCAACTGTTGCTCTTGATGTGCAGCCCGTAAGAACCTTCCGCGGCGCAATTTTCGCCGGATATGGTCACCGTCCCGTCACCCTCGATGACGATGCCGTTTTGCGTGATGGCCGGCAGCGGGGTGGCGGGCCTGATGGTCATGGTCATCTGTCCCGGCGGCATCTCAAA
>CAZLII010000634.1:0-3086 GCA_964559065.1 uncultured Nitrospirales bacterium
CCGGCATGGATGGTGCTCAACGTCGTTCCGGTGATCCCACCCGATTTGCGCCCGCTGGTGCCGCTGGAGGGCGGCCGCTACGCCACCAGCGATCTGAACGACCTGTACCGGCGCGTCATCAACCGCAACAACCGCCTGAAGCGCCTGATAGAACTGCGGGCGCCCGAAGTCATTTTGCGTAATGAAAAGCGCATGTTGCAGGAGGCGGTGGACGCCCTGTTCGACAACGGGCGACACGGCCGCACCGTGCTCGGCGCGGGGAACCGCCCGCTAAAGTCCCTCAGCGACATGCTCAAGGGCAAGCAGGGCCGCTTTCGACAGAACTTGCTGGGCAAGCGCGTGGATTATTCCGGTCGCTCGGTTATCGTGGTCGGCCCGGAACTCAAATTGCACCAGTGCGGCCTGCCCAAGCGCATGGCCCTGGAACTCTTTGAGCCTTTTATCATCAACCAACTCAAAGAGCGCGGCGCCGCCTCCACCATCAAGGCGGCCAAGCGCATCATCGCCCAAGGCCGCGATGAGATATGGGACATCGTCGAGGACGTCATCAAGGATCATCCGGTCCTGCTCAACCGCGCGCCCACCCTGCACCGCTTGGGCATTCAGGCGTTCCAGCCGGTGCTGATCGAAGGCAAGGCCATCCGCATTCACCCGCTGGTCTGCCGCGCCTTCAACGCCGACTTTGACGGCGACCAGATGGCCGTACACGTGCCGCTGATGCCCGCCGCGCAACTTGAGGCGCATCTGCTCATGATGGCCTCCTCCAACATTTTCTCCCCCTCCGACGGCATGCCCATCGTTACGCCGAGTCAGGACATCGTGCTCGGCATTGCATGGATGAGCAAGGCGCGCGAGGGCGCGAAGGGGGAATGGAAGAAGGAATGGGAAGGTCCCAACGGCGAGATTCTCCAGCCGGGCAAGGTTTTCACGGGCATCCCCGAAGTCTTGCTCGCCTACCACAACAAGATGGTGGATATCCATGCGGCGATCAAACTGCACTACAACGGGGAAATCGTTGACACCACCGTCGGACGGGTTCTGCTTTGCGATGCGTTGCCGCCCGAGATCACCCTGCACGACGTGAACCGGCAGCATGATCAAAGCACCGTCGGCGATGTCATCGCCAAGTGCTATGCGCATCACGGCCACAAGAAGACCATAGAACTGTTGGACGCGCTCAAACAAACCGGCTTCAAGTATGCCACCCTGTCCGGACTGTCCATCGCCATTGGCGACATGGTCATTCCGCCGGAAAAAGAAGAACTGATTGAAAAAGCCCGCGCAGAGGTCGAACGCATTGATGAAATGTATCAGAACGGACTGATCACCGAAGGGGAACGTTACAACAAGATCATTGACGAGTGGACCACGACGACCGAAGCGGTCTCGGCGGCGATGTTGCGGCGCATGGAGGAAAACGACCAGGGCTTCAGCGGCATCTATTTGATGTATCAGTCGAAGGCGCGCGGCAGCAAGTCCCAGATTCGGCAACTTGCCGCCATGCGCGGCTTGATGGCCAAGCCGTCGGGCGACATCATCGAATCGCCGATCACCTCGAATTTCCGCGAGGGCCTGACTGTGGTCGAATACTTCATTTCCTCCCACGGCGCGCGCAAGGGACTGGCCGACACCGCGCTGAAAACCGCCGACGCCGGCTACCTGACCCGGCGCCTGGTAGACGTGGCGCAGGATGTCACCATCGAAGAACTGGATTGTGGCACGCTGAACGGCGTATGGGTGGAACCCTTGATGGACGGCAGCGATATCATCGCGCCGCTGGAAGAGCGTGTCATCGGCCGCTACGCGCTGGAAGACATTATCCTCCCCGGGCAGGACGAGCCGATTGTTGAGGCCAATGAAGAAATTGATGCCGAAAAGGCGCAGCGCATCGTCGAAGTCGGATTGCCGGGCGTGCGCATTCGCTCCGTCCTGACCTGCCAGTCGAAACGGGGGGTCTGCGCCAAATGCTATGGACGCAATCTGGCAACCGGCAAACTAGTGGAACTGGGCGAGGCCGTCGGCATCATCGCCGCGCAGTCCATCGGCGAACCCGGCACCCAATTGACCATGCGCACCTTCCATATCGGCGGCGCGGCAAGCCGCCAGGTGGAAAGCACGGATGTTCGCATGGTGGATACCGGCACGGTCGAATTTCGCAACGTGCGCACGGCGGTCAACCGCGACGGCGTCAGGGTGGCGGTCAACCGGGGCGGCGAGATCGGCATTCTCAGCCATGAAGGGAAGGAACTCCAGCGATTCGCCGTGCCGCCCGGCTGCATTCTGCACTGTGAAGACGGGCAGAAATTGAAAAAGGGTCAAGTCATATATCAATGGGACCCCTATAACATCTCGATCATGGCCGAACAGTCCGGTGCTGTCCATCTGGAAGGTATGATCGAGGGGATCACTGTCCGCATTGACATTGACCCGGATACAGGGCGTGAAGAGCGCGTCGTCACCGAACACAAACAGGACCTGCATCCCCAGATTACCATCCGCGGCAAGAACGACGAAGTGCTCGCCTTCGCCACCATTCCCCCGCAAACACATGTGGTTGTGCATAACGGCGACAAGGTGCGCGCCGGCGACCTGCTGGCCAAAACACCCCGACAGTTCAGCAAGACCAAAGACATCACCGGCGGCCTGCCGCGCGTGGCGGAATTGTTCGAGGCGCGCCAGCCAAAGTCCCCCGCCGTCATCAGCCACATTGACGGCATTGTGGAGATCGGCGGCGCTTCGAAAGGCATGCGCAAGGTGAAGGTGGTGCCGAGCGTCGGCAAGGAACGCGAATACACGATTCCGCCCGGCAAGCATCTGAACGTGCAGACGGGCGACCGCGTTTACGCCGGACAGCGCCTGACCGACGGCCCCATCATTCCGCACGACATCCTTGAGGTTCAGGGCGAAGAGCACCTGCGTCGCTACCTGCTCGACGAAGTGCAGCAGGTGTACCGCCTCCAGGGCGTCCACACCAACGACAAACACATCGAGATCATCATCCGGCAGATGCTGCGCAAGGTTCGCATCAAGGACGATCCCGGCGACACGCCCTTCCTCGCCCACGAGGAGGTGGACAAGATTCGCTT
>CAZLII010000635.1:0-3073 GCA_964559065.1 uncultured Nitrospirales bacterium
CTGTACTCCAAAACCTGCTGCATTTCTCGCAGGCTGAAGCCTGTACTCCAAAACCGATAGGTCAAGGCCCGCAATTAGGATTCGCCTTCGGCGCGCGCTTTTTCGTATGCGGCGATGATTTCCCGGGCGACATGCTCAGGGACTTCATCGTAATGGCTGAGTTTCAACTCGTAACTGCCGCGTCCGCCGGTCATGCTGCGGAGATCAGTGGAATAGCGGAGAATCTCCGCTTCGGGAACATGCGCCCGGATGCACTGGCGTCCGCCGCCCACCGACTCCATGCCGAGGATGCGCCCGCGGCGGCTGTTCAGATCGCCGTTGATGTCGCCCATGTATTCCTCCGGCACCGTGACGGCGATTTCCATAATCGGCTCCAGAATGCACGGATTGGCTTCTTTCACGCCCTTTTGAATAGCCATTGACGCGGCGATTTTGAACGCCATTTCGGAGGAGTCCACGGCGTGGAAGGAGCCGTAGAACAGTTCCACTTTAATATCCACGACGGGATGGCCGGAGATAACGCCGCGCGCGAGGGCTTCCTGGCAACCCTTGTCCACATGGGGGATATACTGCTTGGGCACGACGCCGCCGACGATGCTGTCAATGAATTCATAGCCTGCGCCACGTTCATTGGGGGCAATGCGCAGATGCACGTCGCCGTATTGGCCGTGGCCGCCAGTCTGCTTCTTGTGTTTGCCCTGCACTTCAGCGGCGCCGCGCACCGTCTCGCGATAGGCCACCTTCGGCGTCATGATGTCCGCTTCCACGCGAAACTTGCGCTTCAGGCGGTTCAGCAGGATTTCCATCTGGAGGTCGCCCATGCCTTGGATGATGTGATCCTTGGTGGCGTTGTCGCGATAGTGCCTGAAAGTGGGGTCTTCTTCCGCAAGGCGGTTGAGCGCCTCGCCGATTTTGTCCTCATCCGCGCGGGATTTCGGCACGATGGCCAGTTTGACCATGGAGACCGGCAACTGGATTTTGGGCATTTGCAGCGAGGTCCCCGGCGCGCCGATGGTGTCGCCGAAATGCGTGTTCTTGAGTTTGGTCATGGCCGCGAGATCGCCGGGACCGACTTCCGGCACGGGCTTTTGCTCTTTGCCGCAGAGCATGTATATCTTGCCGGTCCGCTCTTTGGTGTTCGTGGTGACGTTGTAGAATTCCGAGTCAGACCGCAGCGTGCCCGTAAGCACCCGGAACAGGGTCAAATGGCCCACGTAGGGGTCCACCACCGACCGGAAGACCTGCGCCAGGAACGGTTCATCCGGCGAGACCTTGATGGCCACCTCTTCGCCCTTGTCCGTCAGCGCCGTGATGCGTCGGTCCGCAGGACCGGGGAAGGACTCCGTAATCGCATGGAGCAGTTCCTTGATACCCACGCCTTTGGAGACGCTGCCCGCGAGAATCGGCACGATCTTGCCTTCGATGATGCCGCGATACAGTCCCTCGTTGAATTCTTCGGGAGCGAGTTCGCCGTTTTCCAGGAACCTTTCGGTCAGGGCGTCGTCGGTCTCCGCCACCACCTCCACCAGTTCCATGCGCACGGTCTCGATTTCATCGGACGTCGCTGCGGGGTCCAGCACGCTGACCGCGCCGCTCAGGCTTTGCGCGGCGCCTTCCGGCAACATCAGGGGAACGCAATGCTTGCCGTAGATGTCGCGCAGCACCTTCACGGTTTCGTGAAAATCCGTAAGGTCCCGGTCCAATTTGTTGACGAAAAACGCGCGGGGCACATGGTGTCGTTCCGCGTATTTCCAGGCGTTGTCCGTGCCCACCTGTACGCCCGTCGAGGCGTCCACCACAATCACCACCGCATCCAGCAGCGGCGTGGACGACGCCACTTCACCCAGGAAATCCACATAGCCGGGATGATCCACGATATGAATGCGGTAGCCGTTCCAATCCAAGTGGACCAACTTCATCGCAATGGAGTGCTTGCGTTCCACCTCGTCTTCCAGGTAGTCGGATACGGTATTGCCGTCTTCAATCGCGCCCAGGCGGTTGGTTACGCCCGCTTCGTGCAATATCCGCTCCACCAGCATCGTCTTGCCGACGCCGCCATGGCCCAACAGGCCCACATTCCGCACTTTGCCAGGATCGATCGTAGCCATAGAAAACCTCCGCTCAACGTTGACACCCCCAAAAAAACATGAGGGCAGCCACACGAAAACTATTGGAAAACACCGAACAGGGAACACATAGTATACCTTTTGCCCCGCCCCCTGCTCAACCTGCGGAAAATGGCGTATGCATGCGTTGATTGACATGCCGGAAGGGGGTGTGCTGTAATGGGGCGTGGGCAGGAGATGCGTGAAATGGCGGCGGAAATGCCTGTTTTTGGGCGGTTTTTCGTGCTGCGATGCCGGCGGCAGGGGGCCATTCCCTGACGTTGCGCCGGACGCGAGGATATTTCCATGAGCAGACGCATGAAGCGGGTCGTGGTGTCGAGCGGGCTTCAGGAGGCCGAGATTCGTCCGCCCGCGCTGTTGTCGGAATTCAAGCGGCTTTCGCTGCAGGACGCGGTGGCGTTCTTCGGCGATCCGGCGCAACTGGTCGAGACGCCGTGCCCGGCCTGCGGGGCGGATGCGCGGGAGGCCGTGTTCAAGAAGCACGAGTTTCTGTACAACCAGTGCGGGGATTGCGAGAGCGTGTATGTGTCGCCGCGCCCCACGGACACCGCGCTGGAACACTATTACGCGCATTCGCGCGCGAGCCGGTTCCGCGTGGACCACTATTCCCGCGACACGGCGAAGGCGCGGCGTTATCACCTGCTCGCCTCGCACGCGAACTGGATGGGGCAGATTTACGACGAGGCGGGCAACCGCGACGCACCTGTCTATGCCGACCTGAACAGTTATTCGCCGCAAATCTTCGACGAGATGCACGCGCTCGGGGTCTTCGATACGCTGTTGAGCGTGGACCCGCTGCTCCCGCCGGAGCAGGAGTCGTCCGCGCCGGTGCGCACCATCGCGCGCGCCGAACTGCGCGACGCCGGCGCGGTCAGCGCCTTCGAGAAGATCGAGCACCAGTTTTCGCCGTTCGACTATGTGCAGCGACTGCGCGGGGCGCTCGCGCC
>CAZLII010000636.1:0-3073 GCA_964559065.1 uncultured Nitrospirales bacterium
CATCGGGCGACTATCGAACGCTTCGGGCGCATGGATGAACGCGACACACCGTGGACCCGCGCGGGCAACCATGTCGGCAACGGCCCGTTCCGGCTGGAAGCGTGGTGGCCCAACGAAATGATCCGGGTGATGAAGAATGACCATTACTGGAATGCTTCGGCCATTCGGCTCGACGGCATCCAGTTCTACCCGATTGACAATCAGCAGACGGAAGAGCGCAGTTTCCGCGCGGGGGAATTGCACCTCACTTCGGATATCCCCATCAGCAAGGTGGAAGTCTATCAACGCCGGCACCCCGAGTTGATCAACCTTCACCCCTATTGCGGCGTCTATTTTTACCGGATGAATGTCAGCCGCCCCCCCTTCACCGACGCGCGCGTGCGCCGCGCCTTCTCGCTGGCTATTGACCGGCAAGAATTGACGAGGAACGTATTGAAGGGCGGCGAACAGCCCGCCTTCCATTACACGCCGCCGAACACTGCCGGGTACACCACAGAACACCGTATCGCGTTCGACCCGTCGGAGGCGCGGGCGCTCCTGGCCGAGGCGGGATACCCGAACGGCGCGGGGTTGCCCATGGTCGAAATCCTCTACAACACATCGGAGAATCACAAGCGGATCGCCGAGGCGATCCAGCGGATGTGGAAGCGTCACCTGAACGCCGATGTGCGCCTGATCAACCAGGACTGGAAAGTCTATCTGGTTTCCATGAACATGCTTGATTATTCCGTGGCGCGTTCTGCCTGGATTGCCGACGTGCTGGACCCGGTCAACTTCCTGGAGTGCTTTCTCAGCGACGGCGGCAACAACCGCACGGGCTGGTCGTCGCCCGCGTTCGATGCGCTGATCAATCAGGCTTACCACGAGGCCGACGCCGCGCGGCGCGCGCGCCTGTTGCAGGATGCGGAGCGCATCCTGCTCGATGAAGCGCCCATCGCCCCCATCTACTTCTATACGTGGAAATTTCTCAAGTCGCCGCAATTGAAGGGCGTGCAGCCGAACGCGCTCGGATATTTCCGGTGGACCGACATGTGGCTGGAGGAAAACGCGCTGTAATTCGGGATTTCAGGTCTTTGAAGCACTTCAGCATTTGAAAAAGAAGGGTAACTTTTTAGCCGTCTGGGGTAAGGCATTCTGGGTGAGGCATCCGACCGGAAACACATGGTGAACCGACCTTCCCCTCCCGTCATTCCCGCAAAGGCGCTCACGCCATTCGGCTGAACAGTTACCCCATTCATTTTGATGGGGGAATTGCAGGAAGCGGCTATGCGGCCCTGAAGATGTCAATGATGCGCTGGAGGAGGGCTTTGTCTTCGCCGGTGGCGACGATCATGAATTTGCCCCGGCGCGCGGCGAGGGTGGGCAGATTCCGGGAGGGTGCGGCGCCCAGGGATTGGGCCAATCCCCACGCTTCGACGACGGCGGTCCCCGGATCCGGTCTCTGGTATTCCAGATGCCGGGCGATTTTTCCCTCATCGTCATACTGGTAAATGTCCACGCGGACGCCTGCGACATAAAGGCTCACCTGGGCGATGGATTCCAGGCCGGGCGTCACAGGTTCCGTATAGCCTTCGATGGGCAGTCCGGCGTCGCGGATGGCGGTGGTGATGCGATCAAAGGTCATGGGTTTGGGGATAATCATCGGCAAAACGGGGAGCAAGGCGATCAAAATAACCGCGACGATGATCGCTTTCTTGACGCCTGAAGCGTTCATCACTGAAAACTCCTTACGAGGGAGCCGACCAGAAGGCTCCAGCCGTCCACAAGCACGAACATGATAATCTTGAACGGCAGCGAGACAAAAATCGGCGGAAGCATCATCATGCCCATGGCCATCAGGGTGCTGGCGACCACCATGTCAATGATGAGGAAGGGGATATAGATCACGAAGCCGATGATGAATGCGGTGGTGATTTCGCTGAGCACAAAGGCGGGGATGAGCACATGGGTGGGCACGTCGTCAGGGGTGTTGGGCCGGCCCAGTCCGGCGATTTCGAGGAAGAGGCGCAGGTCTTTGGGGCGGGTCTGCTTGAACATGAATTCGCGGATGGGCACGAGGGCGGTTTCGAGCGCCTCCATCTGGGTCTCGAATTCGCCCCGGATATAGGGCTGGAGCGCTTCATCATTGACGCGCTGATAGGTCGGCATCATGATAAAGAAGGTGAGGAAGAGCGCGAGACCGATGAGCACCTGGTTGGGCGGGGTCTGCTGGGTGGCGAGCGCCTGCCGGAGGAATCCGAGCACGACGATGATGCGGGTAAAGGAGGTGGTCATCACGAGGATGGCGGGCGCGAGCGAGATGACGGTGATGAGAAATACGATGACGAGGGAGGTGGAGATGTTTTCCTGTTCGAGGGCGTCGCGTGCGCCGCGCAGCAGGTTCAGGCCGAGCGTGTCGGGTTCCTCCTGGGCGGATGCGGTGGCCATGCACAGCGCCAGGATGAGCGCCGAGATCGCCAGGACGCGGCGCGCCCGCGCGTTACTGGCGGGGTTCACGGGACCCCTCCTGCAGGTAGCGCTGGAGACGCTGGAGGTCGCCGCGCAGCGCGGCCAAATCGTCCTCATTCTCCGGTGAAGCGCCTTGCCGGGCGATGGCCTGCAATTGGTCCAGGAACGTGGCGGGCTTGGCGGCTGTTTGCGCAGCGGCGTCGGGGGCGTCTTCGGGCGCGGCCGCCTCAAACTGATCGGCAGCAAAATCCGCCACCAGCGAAACGGCGTTCGGCGTCACTGCGATAACCAGGACCCTCCCGCCGGACTTGACATAGTGGAGCGTCACCTTCGGGGCGAGGTGCACCCGGCCGAGCACCGCGCCGAGGCGCGGCCCGGCCAACAGCGGCGAATGCCGCCCCATGCGCCGCGCGAGGTAGCCGCCCAAAAGGATCAGCCCGCAGACAACGCACAGGCCGATGATCATGCGGGGGATGAAATACCACAGGCTGAGGGGTTCCATGGGCGGCGCGGCGGCCTCCGTTTCCGGCGCGGCGGCGCCTTCATCATCCCAGATGCGCTGATGGGCTTTGAAAAAGTCGGGCGTCTCTGCCGGTTCCTTGCGGTGCGGACGTTCCAGCGGAAC
>CAZLII010000637.1:0-3064 GCA_964559065.1 uncultured Nitrospirales bacterium
AGAAGGTCCGCTCCGCGGGCGGCGCCGGTAACGGATCCCACACCCATGTGATAACTGATGCCCGGTTCGCCCGGGGAATTGATCACGCGCGTGGCGAATTCCGGCACGAAAATGCGTGTTTCGATGCCCGCACAGGCCCGCAAGCCGACCGCCCTGCATGCCGCCAGAAACTCATCCACGCCGTCCAGAACATCGAAGTCCACCAGGTCCATCGCGCACAGGCCCTCGCAGCGGCCTTTCCAGGCCAATGCGGTCGGCGAATAGCCGTAGCCGTTGTAGGAAAAAAAACTGTGACAATGCAGGTTGAAAAAGCGGCCCGGTTCCGGCAGGCTCAGGTCGCCGTCCTCGACCATCTGCAGCAGCGTCTGCAAGGCCGCCTGGCGTATGGCCGGATTGAAATCGTCGAGTTGGGCCTCCAGTTGCGCGCGCATGTTCACTGGCGAGTCCTCGATTTGGCGAAAAGGTCAAGCAGGCTGAAGCCTGTACTCCAGAACTTTGGCTGCGTTTCTCACAGGCTGAAGCCTGTACTCCAGAACTTTGGCGCAGGCGTCACGACTGCATCCGCGATGGGATCGTACCCGATGCGCATGGGCGGATGCCAACAGACATTGCGTGCGAGACATGATTTTGGCGTAATATGGGGTCATGAAACGCAAATCAAAGAAATCGCGCCGGCGCATGACGCCGTTTCTCATCGCATTGGCGATGTTGGCAATGGTTCTTGTGGGATACCAGTTTTGTCCGGCAAACCCGACACCATCGTTATATCTCGCCGCGCAACACGGCTGGGAACAAGCCCGCAGTTTTCTTGCGGGCGACCGGTCCGCTTCGCCAATTCCACAGCCGCCAGACAGCCTCCGCGCGGATGGTTCCATCCGGGTTTTCTTCGCGCCGGCCGCTTCCCTGGACCCGTGGGGTATTGACAAACGGATTGTCCAACTTATCCGGGATGCGCAGCACAGCATTGACTGCGCATTCTATGAACTCCAACTGGCAGCGGTGTCCGACGCGTTGGTCGAGCGCCACCGGGCGGGTGTAACCGTCCGGATCGTATCCGACAGTCATTATGAATCCCGTCCGGCCGTGCAGGCATGTATTCGCGCGGGCATCCCGATAGTCTTCGACCAGCGCAGCGCCTTCATGCACAACAAATTCTGCGTGGTGGACGGCATCCACGTATGGAGCGGCTCGACCAATATCACCGAAAACTGTATGTACCGCAACAACAACAACGCGGTCTGGGTGGTGTCGCCCGAACTTGCCGCCAATTTCACCACGGAATTCAAGGAGATGTTTCTGGACAGGAAATTCGGGCCGCGTTCCCCCCGCAACACGCCGCATCCCGTCCTGATGGTTGACGGCATCGTGATTGAGAACTATTTTGCGCCGGAAGACGGCGTGCGGCGGGAGATCATTTCAGAAATCGAGGACGCCCGGCAGCGCATTGATTTCATGGTCTTTGCCTTCACCTGTCGGGACATCGCGCAGGCGCTTACCGCGCGGATGGCGGCGGGCGTCAAGGTGCGCGGTCTGATCGAAGCCCGCAACGCGGGTTCCAGGCATTCCCAGCATCGTTTTTTGGAGCAGCATGGCGCGGAAATCCATTTGGACAAGAACCCCTTTAATATGCACCACAAGGTGATGATTCTTGACCGAAAAACGGTGATCACCGGCAGTTACAATTTCAGTAAGAACGCCGACACACAGAACGATGAAAACGTGGTCATCATCCACGATCCCGGCGTCGCAGAAATCTACCTGGGGGAAATGGAATCACTGCTCTGAGCGGGGCGCGCGCCGGATGGTGCTGCCAAAGATTGGTCGGACCCGTCGGACAGGTGGAAGGAGGAGGGCCGGTCGGACCGGGCAAAGGGGCTGGACCAGTCGAAAAGGGGGAAGAAGAGAGCCGGTCGCAGGGGTTACTGTGTCCGACGCAGTAATTGCCACGCGGCTTGGTTGGCGAGGAGCAACACATTGCGGCTGCCGACGGTGCGGTGACGGACGACATGGTATTCCGGCGGATCGCGGTGCAACGGATAAATCCATCGCCAGTCCTCGTCCTGGACGAACAACAGGGCGGGATGCGACTCTGCGAAACGCCGCGCAAAGGCGTCTATTTCATCCTGGAGTTCATCCTCAAAGGCCTTGAGCGCGGCTGCCTGTTCCCCCGTCGCGTCTATCGCCGCGTCAACGGCGCGGAGCAGGGCGGCCCTCTCCTCCGGGGTGATGCGTTCCATGTCCGCCACAGCCACCTGTTGCACAGATTGGGCAATCAGTTTTCGCGCGCGCCGCTGTTTGTCGGATATGCGCCGGAAATCCGCCGTCGCGATGCGGTCCGCACCGATAATGTTCATCAGAATCGGCTCGTGGAAATGCCGCGAATAGAACACGTATTCCTCGCGTGAGAAACCCACGGAATAGAGATCGAAATCCATCCCGGACGCGGCGAGTTGCCGCGTGGGTTCGCAGACCATTTTCGCCGATTTGTAGTCGTTCACCACCGGGAATGCCAGCGTCGCTGCCAGTGCATACACAACAGCGCTTTGCCAGGCGAACAGGATATGCAGGCGGGGGACATTGGATTTGCGCATATGCAGCAGGGCATACCCGCCCAGTACCATCGCAGTGGCCGCAAACAATGCCACGCGCGGCAGCAAATCCGTGCCATCGGGCGTGAGCAGCGCCACGCGCCAGGACGACCAGTCTGTTCGCACCAATTCCGGGGCGATGCGCGCCGCAATGAACGCCGCAGCGATCCCGGCGATGCCGGCCGCGCACAACAGGCCGCCCCAGATACCCGCGAGGATGTGCCGCGCCCGCGCGGCGGGGCTGTCGAGGAAATCGAGCATGGCCGCCGCGGTCAGAATGGCAAAGGCGGGAAAGAGCGGAAGCAGATACTGTGCCTGCTTGCCCAACGCGATGGACAGGAAAACAAAGGCGGGCAGGGTCCAGCACAGCAGAAAGCGCATCATTTTGTTGTCGCCGCGACGCCGCCAGGTCCATACAACAATCCATGGCAGCATCAGGCTCCATGGCCGCATGTCTTTGGGCACGCTGTAGACGT
>CAZLII010000638.1:0-3056 GCA_964559065.1 uncultured Nitrospirales bacterium
GTCATGCGGATATTCACCCGCTTGTCCTTGCGCAGCGCGGCGCGCGCGGCGTTTTCATAGTGGCGCTTCTCTTTGGCAAGGCCGCGCACAGCCCGCCACTCCCCGCGCTCGACAGACGCCAAAATCGCCCGTTCTTCTTCAGTCAGTTTCATGCTTCCTCTCTCCCAAGTAACGTTTGGTCAACTTCCGGCTGGAGAAATCGCGTCGCTAGCGATTCGCGTCTTTTCAGTCGAGTATGGCGCCGGTGTGGGCGCTGGTGACCATGCGCTGGTAGCGTTTGAGCCAGCCGGTGAGTTTGCGGTCGGGGGGCGGCGGCAGTTCGCGGCGGCGCGCTTCGAGTTCGACGTCGCTGAGGCGGACGTTGAGCGTCCGGGCGGGGATGTCAATCTCGATAATGTCGCCGGGCCGCAGCAGCGCGATGGGGCCGCCTTCGGCGGCTTCGGGGCTGACGTGGCCGATGCATGCGCCGCGCGTGCCGCCGGAGAAGCGCCCGTCGGTGATGAGGCTGACGCTCGACCCCAGGCCGCGCCCCATGACGGCGGAGGTGGGCGCGAGCATCTCGCGCATGCCGGGGCCGCCCTTGGGGCCTTCATAGCGCAGCACCACGACGTCGCCCGCCTTCACTTTGCCGTTGAGGATGCCCTTCATGGCCTCCTCTTCGCTCTCGAAGATGACCGCCGGGCCGGTGTGGCGCAGGATGTCCTTTTCGACGCCCGCCTCCTTCACCACCGCGCCGAGCGGCGCGATGTTGCCGAAGAGAATGGCGAGGCCGCCGGTCGGGCTGTACGGGTTCTCGATGGTCTTGATGACTTCATGGTCTTTGGACCGAGCGCCCGCGATGTTCTCCCCGATGCTCTTGAGCGTGACGGTCGGGCAATCCGGATGCAGGATGCCGGGGCGCTGCGCGAGTTCGCCGAGGATGGCGCTGATACCCCCCGCGCGGAACACGTCCTCCATGTGCCAGTTCGAGGACGGGGACACCTTGCAGATGTTCGGCACGCGCGCGGACACTTCGTTGAGGCGTTCCAGCGGGTAGTCCACCTCCGCTTCGTGCGCGATGGCGATCGTGTGCAGCACGGTGTTGGTGGAGCCGCCCATCGCCATGTCCAGCGCGAAGGCGTTGTCAATGGATTTTGGCGTGACGATATCGCGCGGTTTGAGGTCCGCTTCGATCAATTTGAGGAGTTGGCGCGCGGCGGCCTTGACCAGTTCGCGTCGTTCCGGCGTTTTGGCGAGCACGGTGCCGTTGCCGGGCAGCGCCATGCCCAGCGCCTCACAGAGGCAGTTCATCGAGTTGGCCGTGAACATGCCCGAACAGGAGCCGCAGCCCGGACACGCGTTGCGCTCCAGGTCGTGCAGTTCTTCCTCGGTCATCTTGCCTTCCTTGTACGCGCCGACGCCTTCGAAGACGGTGATCAGGTCCGTGGCCTTGCCGTTCACCGCCTTCCCCGCGGCCATCGGTCCGCCGGACACGAAAATCGTGGGGATGTTGCAGCGCATCGCGCCCATGAGCATGCCCGGCACGATCTTGTCGCAGTTCGGGATGCAGATCATCCCGTCGAAGGGGTGCGCCTTCACCATCGTTTCCACGCTGTCCGCGATCAGTTCGCGCGACGGCAGGCTGTACTTCATGCCCGCGTGGCCCATCGCAATGCCGTCGTCCACGCCGATGGTGTTGAACTCGAAGGGGATGCCGCCCGCCTCGATGATCGCCTCCTTGGCGATCTGTCCCAGTTCATTCAGGTGGACGTGGCCCGGAATGATTTCCACAAAACTGTTGCACACGCCGATAAACGGCTTGTTGAAATCCGCCTGTGAGCGGATGCGGCCCGTCGCCCACAACAGCGAACGGTGCGGCGCACGCTCGAATCCCTTCTTGAAAACATCACTGCGCATGGTATCGGTCTCCTTGTCGTCAGAAAAACGCTCCCGGCGCGCCCGCGCGCGCCGCAACTGTGGGGAGCACATAATATAGCAAATGGATGCGTATCAAGGATAACCACAGACCACAGCGGATGAATTCCTTTCTTATCGCCATTGTCCGTAAGGCCGCACCGCAAAGCATTTCCGGGCCGGCAATATTCCGAATCATTTCGCGGGTTTGACATACGACCTGTTTATGGACTATATTCAGTCATAGTCAATCTTCCGGAGTCAAGCCATGAAACTTTCCAGACAGATCAAGCCCATCAGTTATCTGAAGGCGCATGCCGCCGAGATCGTGCGGCGCTTGGGTGAGCAGCGCGAACCGCTGATCATTACGCAAAACGGCCAGGCCAAGATTGTCATACAGGACATTGCATCCTACGAGCGGGAGCAGGAGACGATGGCGCTCCTGAGAATACTGGCTCTTGGCAACAGGCAAATTGAGGATGGCAAAGTAACGCCCGCGGGCAATGTGCTCAAGCGCCTGCGCTGTCGCGGGGACAATCCCTGATGCCCTTTGCAGTGCTGCTGACGGATGACGCGGCGCGCGATCTGGAAGAAATCCATGACTACGTGGCGCAAAATGACGCACCTGCCAAGGCCGATCGTTTGATTGACCGCATGGAAAAAGCCTTTGCCGGTCTTTCGAAGTTTCCGGAGCGCGGCGCCTACCCGAAGGAATTGCTGGCGTTGGGGGTCCGGGAGTACCGCGAGGTCTTTTACAAACCCTACCGCATCATCTACAGGGTCGGCGCAGGGGCGGTTTACGTTCTGCTGATCGCCGACGGACGCCGCGACATGCAGTCGCTATTGCAGCGTCGCCTCTTGACACCGTGATCTCGTTTTCCAGTGCTTTGACGGCCGGCACCCCACCCATCCCGATGGGCGGCGCTTCGCCCTCATGTCCGGGCGATTATCCGGCACTTGGCATAGACGAATTCGGGATCAAGATCGACGCCGCAATCCCACTCAATGGTGTCAAAGGCCACCCGGACACGCCGAAAACTGTCGTAATCGCTTATCTTCCGGAAGACCCCAAAATCGAGATGCGGTTTGAGGTCAAGAATGCCCTCTTCCCCGTTATCAAACGTGACAGTAAGGGTCAGCTCTTCGTTCGGAACGACTTTCTT
>CAZLII010000639.1:0-3055 GCA_964559065.1 uncultured Nitrospirales bacterium
TCAGGCAATGACCTTTCCGAAAGACCTGCTGCCGGGCGATCTTCCAGTGCAGACGATGGACGTTTACCAACAATATCACCGATACCTGATCTGTGTAGTGGGCATCGGATGGTGGTGCTTCGGCGTCTCCTGGGGTGTCGTGCGTGGGGTCTGCATTGTTTTCTATGTGCTGACGGTGCTGCTGGTCTATGGGGTGGCGCGCCTGGCCATGCGACGCCCATTCGCGGCCCTGGTTGCCGCCGCATTTATTGCGTCTCCCGCGCCGCTGGTGGTGCTGCCCGTACTGCGTGACTTCGCCAAAGCGCCGTTCATCATCGCGACGTTGATCATCCTTGGAACAATCATCGTCAGGCCGCGTCGCACCCGATGGTTCTGGGCAATGTGCGTGTTGCTGGGGCTTGTCATCGGCGTCGGCTTGGGATTTCGCCGGGACCTCATGGTGTTTCTGTTGCCCGGCGGGCTGATCCCCCTGGTGTGTGCGCGGCCTCCAATGCGCTTCGCCATCGTGGAACGGCTTGCCGGCGTGGTGTTGATGCTGGCGGCGTTTTTCCTCTCCGCCTGGCCCATTCTGCGGAGTTTCCAGGAACACGGCACGCTCGGCTATCACGATATGATCATGGGGTTGGCCACCGTTTCAGATGACAACGCAGGGTTGCGTCGCGCTTCCTATGAGCGCATATACATTTTGCACGACCTCTACGCCAGCGAAGCCGCCACGAGTCTTGCGGCAAGGACGCATGATCACGCCGTTTTCATGGAACAATACAACCTCCATCCGGACCGCGCCAAGCGCGATCTCCTGATCGCAATGGCATCCACCTTTCCCGGCGACATGATCACGCGGGCCTATGCGGCGACCGCGCAGGTGCTGAACGGCGTTCCCACCTTTCCCAATCCGCCCAATGCCCTGTGGGTGCTTTTGGCTGCCGCGACCTTGCTGGGCATGGCCGGCAGGAACCTGCGACTGGCGGCGTTTGTTGCGTTCATCGTGGCCTATTATGCTGGAATTACAAGCCTCCAGTACTTATACCGGCACAGTTTTCATCTCGCGTTCGCCCCGTATTGGTTCGCCGGGCTGGCCGCCGATTGGATTCTCGCCGCCATTTGGACATGGCGTCGCTCGGATCCGCGTCGAAACTTGCTGGAGGCCGCATTTGCACCGCGACAATGCCAGGGCCCGTCCCTGCGAAATATGGCCATCTTCGCTGGCGCCGCAGTGCTGATTATCGCCGCTCCCCTCTATGCCGCCCGCCATATCCAGATGCGCCAGGTGGATACCCTGATGACGCAATGCGCCGCCGCTGAACTACAGCCTGCGGAGGTGGCGACAAAAGATGACGCGCTAGGACGCCTCTATTGCCCAATAAAGCCCTTGGTGCTTCGCCCGGAAGGTCCGCTGTGGGAGGAAAAGATATTTCTTACATCCTACGTCGTTCTGGATTTCGATATCGTGGGCCATATACCGTGTTTTTGGGTTCTCTATGAAGGAACGCATGATTTCTCGCGCAAACTAACCGCATACCCCGATCATTTGCCCGGTGAAGGCGCTATCCGCTATTTCCTGCCTGTTTATGAAGCGGTTGACCCCATGCAATGGAGTCGTTTTCGCGGCATCCTGTTGCCTGACGACTCAGGACTGGCACTGCGCGCCATGCACACAGTGTGTAATGTTGAAAACTTTGGGCTGATCATAAATATCGGCATTCCCGCACCGCCCCTCGTAGCGCGGCGCACACAGCAAATCCAATGGCGACAGAAGGACGTTAACCCGTGTTTTGTGCCATACGGCGAATCGTATCCGCAACAACTTCGTCGGCGCGCCCGGGAGATGGCCGCATCAGGCGCGACCGTCGAGGCCCTGCATCTGTTGCATGAAGCGGCGCAAGTCGAACCTTGGCGCATGGAGACCGTTCTGGAATTGGCTGCGCTTCAGGAAAAGACGGGAGACACGGATGCGGCGCAGCGCACCTTGGAAACCCTGGTTGCCGAGAATCCGCACGAGCCTGTCGCCGCCGATGCTCTGGATGACTTTCTTGAACGACGCGGCGGTTTGCAGGCGCGCGTCGCGGGATGGCGCCAAATTGCTGAATCATCCCCCGGATCATCCTGCGCCCGGCATTTTCTGGGCAAGGCGTTGCTGAGCGCGGGCGATCGCACCGGCGCGCAGGAATCGCTACGGCGCGCGCTTGCACAGAATCCGGAACTGCTATATGGCAGCGCGATGTATTTGCTGGCGTTTGCGGACACCCTCGAAGAACTTTTCGAGGAGTTTCATGTTGACAGCAGACGGGCGGCGCCTGCGATGATGGGAGCGGCGGCGCATCTCGCTCAAGAAGGCGAATACCGGTCGGCAATCGCCTTTTTTAACCGCATCAAGCAGGCATGGCCCGATTATTATCCGGCTTACATTGAAGAAGGCGCGTCATGGTTTGCGTTGGGCGACCCGGCGCGCGCGGCTGAATGTTTTTCCACAGCCGTGGCGATCCGCCCCGGTTTGCATGAGGCCGTCCAAAGCCTAAATGAATGTTATGTTCAAATGATGTCGCCGGAGGGGCGCGTGAGCGCCTGGGCTACATTTCTCCAACAGCACCCCGAAGCGGTTCTGGCTTATATGTACTGGGCACAGGCCCTGGCGGACGCCGGCCAGAGCGATGCCGCCATTGAGGCGTATCGGGAATCGCTGCGGCGGTTTCCGAAAAACGATACGGCGCATGCGCAACTGGGAATGCTCCTGATAAACAAAGGCCATTACCGGCGGGCCGTCGCGTCGCTGCGGGAGAGTCTGCGGCTGAATCCCCATCGCGGTGATGCGCATGCCGCGCTGATTCGCGCATATCTTGAAATGGGAAAGATAAGGGCGGCCCGCCGCGCAATTGCTGACGCACGCGCCCAAGGCATCGAGATTCCCAAGGAGTTGTCAGATAAGGCAGGTTTATTTTGAAAGTTCTGGAGTACAGGCTTTAGCCTGCTCTTGCCGGCGAGTCTTCATGTTGTGGCCGGTCTTGTATCTTCCTCTCCCGACCGTGCCTCATTCATGACCATGCTTCTGTTTTGG
>CAZLII010000640.1:0-3046 GCA_964559065.1 uncultured Nitrospirales bacterium
GATGCGTCCTGTCAGGTCTTTGGTGACGCCGACGCAAATCGCCGCCTTGTCTTCGTCGGCGGCGCCGAGTACGACGACGCCCGAACCCAACTTGTCGCGGAGATGGTCCATCAGCGCGCGCAGTCCTGCCGCGTCCTGTCCGTCAACAACCGTTGCCAGCAGCCGCACGCCGTCCACTTCCTGTACGCCGCTCATGTAATCCACGGAGGCGCCGGTGGCGGCGGCCTGTTTCCATTTCTCCACGTCGCGCGCGAGCCGCCGGTTCTCGTCCAGCAGCGCGCGGATGCGCTCTTCCAGGGCATCGGGCTTGGCGCTGAGCATGTGGGCGATGCCGAGTAACGTCCGGTCGCGGGCTTGGATCGTTTCGATGCACGGGTCGCCGCAGACCGCTTCGATGCGCCGCACCCCGGAGGAGATGGACGCTTCACTGAGGATTTTGAAACAGCCGATGACGCCGGTTCGCCCCACATGCGTGCCGCCGCACAGTTCCATGCTGATGCCGTCAATACGAATCACCCGAACGATATCGCCGTATTTCTCGCCGAAAAGCGCCATCGCGCCCGCCGCGCGCGCCTCCTCCAGCGGCATGCTCGACGCCTGCACCGCGGCGTCCACGCGGATATATTGATTGACCAGCCGTTCGATATCCTGCAAGCGATCGCCGCCGATGCCCTCAAAATGCGTGAAATCGAATCGGAAATAGTCCGGACAGACAAGCGATCCCGCCTGATGCACATGCGCGCCCAGCACGTTCTGCAGCGCAGCCTGAAGCAGGTGCGTCGCGGTGTGGTGGCATTCCGTGCGGCGGCGTTTGTCCACATCCACACGGGCTTCCACCTTGTCGCCCGCGCGCAGCGCCCCATGATTCACCCGGCACCGGTGCGCGATGAGTCCGCCCACGTAGCGCTGCACATCCGAGACCACGGCATTGCCCGCCACGGCGTCCAATACGCCGGTGTCCGTCACCTGACCGCCCGACTCCGCGTAAAACGGCGTCTTGTCGAGGACGATTTCGCCGTCCTCGTTTTCGTTCAGCGCGTCCACGCGCTGGCCGTCTCGGACCACGGCGAGAATGGACGCCGTGCATTCCGTGCATTCGTATCCAATGAATTCCGTATCGCCCAGTTCATCATGCAGCGAACGGTATACCGGCGCGATCGCCTGTTGGCCGCTGCCCATCCATGCGCTGCGCGCCTGCTCCCGCTGCCACGCCATCGCGGCCTCGAAGCCCTCGCGGTCCACGGTGAATCCGCGGTCCTCGGCGATATCCGTTGCCAGATCGAAGGGGAATCCGTAAGTGTCATAGAGCCGGAACAATTCATCGCCCGGCGCCACCTTGTCGCCGTTGCGTTCCATTCTGGCGAACAACTCGTCGAGCAGGTCCATGCCGCGCGCCAGCGTACCCGCGAAGCGCTCCTCCTCCGTGTGGATGATTTTTTCGATGTGGACGCGGCCCTCGATCAATTCGGGATACTGATGGCCCATCAAATCAATCACCGTATGGCACAGGGTGGACAGGAAGGGCTTTTCAAGGCCCAGTTCCCGGCCAAAGCGCGCCGCGCGCCGCAGCAGCCGCCGCTCCACATAGCCGCGCCCCTCGTTCGACGGCAGCACGCCGTCGGCGATCATGAACGACAGCGCGCGGATGTGGTCCGCGATAACGCGATAAGGCACCGGATTGTCCGCATATTTCACCTTGGTGAGTGACTGCGCCGCTTCGATGATAGGGAAAATGCCGTCGGTGTCGAAGACCGTCTCTTTGTTTTGCAGCAACGCGGCGAGACGCTCCAGTCCCATGCCGGTGTCAATGCCGCGATTTTTGAGCGGCGGCCGCGACCCGTCGGGCTGCTGGTCAAACTGCGGGAAGACCAGATTCCAGAACTCCAGGAAACGTTCATGTGGATCATGTTCCGGCGTTGCCGAGGGGTCAATGTGCGCGCCGCGATCATAGAGCAATTCCGAACACGGCCCGCAGGCCCCGGTATCGCCCGCAGGCCCCCAGAAATTGTCCTTGACGCCGAGCCGCACGATGCGCGACTGCGGGATGCCGATTTCCTTCTCCCAGATGGCGTAGGCCTCGTCGTCCTCCTCGAAGACCGAAACCCATATCGCCTCCGGCGGAAACTTGATCACTTCCGTGGAATACTCCCAGGCCCACTGGATCGCCTCGCGTTTGAAATAATCGCCGAAGGAGAAATTGCCGAGCATCTCGAAGAAGGTGAGATGGCGCGAGGTCTTGCCCACCTCGTCCAGATCGTTGGCCTTGCCGCCCGCGCGCAGGCATTTCTGCGACGTGGCCGCCCGACGGTAGGGCACGGGCGACTCCCCGGAGTAATACGGCTTGAACTGCACCATCCCCGCGCTGGTGAAGAGCAGGGTCGGATCATTGCGCGGCGTCAGGGTGTCGCTGCGCTCGATCACATGGCCGCGCTGCTTGAAAAACTCCAGATAACTGGCGCGTATGGCATCGCTTTTCACGGATAAAATCTCCCGGATGTCAAGGAATGGGTGAGTGTCCCCTACTCTATCAAAATCAGGCTGGATGATGCATCTCAGGGCGCGCCGCCGAGGAACCCCTGTCGGTGCCGGCAAATCGTCGCGGCGACGAATGCCGCGATTTCCGAACGGAAAACCGTGTCGCCCAGCGAGAACGGAATCGCCCCGAATTCCAGCGCGGTTGTTATCTCCCCGTCCGTCAAATCCCCTTCCGGGCCGACGTAGATCGTTGCGTCGCCGCCCGCGAACGCGGCGCCCAGCGGCGGGGCGTCGGGGCGCAAAGCCCCGAAGTAGCGCGCGCCGACGGCCATTTGCAGCGCCTCCGCCAGGTCGCGGGCAACAAGGCACTCCGGCAGCCAGAGTCGGCCGCATTGTTTGCAGGCTTCCACGGCAAGCCGGGTCCACTTCTGCGCCACCTTCAGCGGTCTCTCCGAACGTTCCGCCTCGAAGAAGATGAAGCGGTCAACGCCGATTTCCGTGCCGTGGACGATCAGGAATTCCGCCGCCTTGTCCCGCGACACCCATGCCATCGCCACCCCCAACAACCGCG
>CAZLII010000641.1:0-3040 GCA_964559065.1 uncultured Nitrospirales bacterium
GCCGACGCACGTGGCCGGGGTCATGGATTTTCAGAATGACGCCATCGGAACCATTGTCACCAGTTTCGACGTGTGGGCGGCCACCCTGCCCTGCATTGAAATCCACGGAACGAAGGGGTCCATGGGCGTGCCTGATCCCAACGGCTTCGGCGGCCCGGTGATGCTGCGGCGTGCGGGTGCGCCGGAATGGAAGGAAATCCCGCATTCCCACGGCTATGCCGATCAGTCTCGCGGCGTCGGCGTGGCCGACATGGCCTATGCCATTCGGGGAAAACGCGCCCACCGCGCCGGCGGCCACCTTGCCTTTCATGTGCTCGACATCATGCAGTCGTTTCACGAATCCTCGGAACAAGGGGCGCACATCGCGTTGACCAGTTCCTGCGAGCGCCCCGCGCCCATGCCGGCCGATCTGCCGGATGGCATTCTGGATTCGTGACACGACCAGCGAGAACCAAGCACGGGGATTTGCATCCTGTTCAGCGTTTCTTTATGCTGGAGTTATAGAAAGTGGTGGGTTTCCCCGCCGCACATGTAAGGGTCGGCGGGAAAGTTGGTTCCATGTAGTGTCGGAGAAAACCGGCCTGCGGGAACGCGGCTCACAATGCGCCCAGCGTTGCGACCGCGTGGCCGTTGCGCCTTACAGGGAGGCAGGCGGATGGCGTACCAGGAACATGTCAAGATGTTGGCGGGGGGCGTCGAAGCGTGGAATGCACGCCGCCAATCAGACCCCGATCTGACCCCCGATTTGAGTGGAATCAACCTTTCCGGACAGAACCTTCAGGGGATTGACTTCAACCGGGCATCGCTGGGCAACGCCAATCTTTTCGGTGCAAACCTGGCCGGAGCGAACTTCACGGGCGCGTATCTCATCGGCGCAAACTTGTTCAACACCAATCTTGAAGACGCCAATTTCACCGGGGCCGACCTCACCGGCGCAAAACTCGGAGAGGCCCTCATCCGGGGCGCGTGTTTCCGCAACGCCATTCTGAACGAAGCCGATCTGCACGGCCGCGACCTGCGCAACATGAATTTCACCGGGGCGAATCTATTTCGCGCCAATCTGCGGGAGGTCAACTTTGCCGGCGCGAATTTGCGCGACGCCTACCTCGGCGAAGCCTACCTGTGCATGGCCAATCTGGTGGGCGCCGACGTGGCGGGCGCCACCATGCTCAACGCCGACTTGCGCGAGGCGTATCTGCGCGACCTGGACCTCAAAAGCGTCAATCTCACCGGCGCCAAACTCGACGGCGCCTACCTCTCCTTCAAGCAGCGCCTCGGTTTGTTGATGAGCAGACGATAGGCGGACGCTTCTGCGGACCGAAAAGATTTCTCATCCCACACTCGACTGATCACAAACGCTATGATTGCCGCAGGGGCGTGGTGCGGGTGACCAGCGCATAGGTGGCGATGCGTATCGCGCAGAGGAGGAAAAGGGTGATCCGCAGGCCGATTTCGCCGAGGCTTCCCGACAGAAGGATCAGGGCCGTCATCATGATGATGCGTCCCAATGCCAGCGGAATCTCCCAGGCGCACAGGTACTCGATCCGCTGGGAGGGGTCTTCAGCGCAACGGTCAATGACATCGAAGCGGACGCTGCTGTGGGGGATGCTGAAGAGGGGCATGGAGACGGAGCGCAAGAATCCGAAGACGATCAGGGTAAATACGTTCAGTCGCAAGGAAATGAGCAGTCCCGCAGTCAGCAGGAGAACCACGGACAACAACATGGACTTGCGCCGTGTGCCGGGGGTGATGAAGTGTCCGACAAGGTAAGCGACCACAATCCCCGCCAGCGCCTGAAACGCCGCAAAGCCACCCACGGAGATTTCGCTGCCGGTGCTCATGAACATGAGCAGCGCCAGGAGAAAGTGCAGGATGTTGAAAGTGCCGGCGAGCGTGGCCGACGCGAGCATCAGGTACTGCCAGTCGCGCTGGTCTTTTCGGGGAAAGAGCGCGCGCCATATCCGGTAGGGACGCCGGGTGCGATCCGGAGGAATGCGGACACTCAGCGCCATGGACGCGAGATACAACAGCACCGCCAGCCCAAAGACCATCAAGTAACCACGTTGGCCGTTGGGGGCGAAACGGATAACAACCGCACTGATCAACGGTCCAACAAGGTGCGCCAGACCCCCGACCGCGTGAAGCCAGCCGAAAAAGTAATCCCGCTCGCCCGGCGCGGTCACGTCATAGTTGAACGTGTTCGCTCCGGCGTAGAAAAAGCCCCACGTCACGCCGAGCAGCGCGCCGAGCGGCACGGCATATTCCGCCGACCGTTCACGCAGCACCAGCAGTACGCCATAGTAGAGCGCGTGCAGCGCCAGGCCGATGCGAAACACATGCACCCGGTCCCGCGCCTGCGCATACCACCCCGCCAGCAGAAACACCGCCGGCGTGACGGCGTACACCGCGAGATAATGCCCGCAGACCACACGCAGGTCCAGGCTGTTTATCCACAGATACACCCCCACAAAGACCGAGCACAGGGAATCCGCCACGCTGAACATCACGTTCAACACAAGCACCACCCGCGCCTTGGATTGAAGGGTTTTACCACGCATAGGCCGCCAAGACTAGCGATTTTCATGGCGATAAAGCAAAATTAGCGATATAGAAAAACAGAAATTTCGTGCAGATATTTTTACATAATGAAAGGTATGGACAGGAGAACAACTGGAGCGCGTGCATTGAGAATTTCTTTCCGTCCATTTCGTCCATCTTGTCCATGCTGTCCATGGCGGCATTTCGTGGTTTTGGCTGCTCGCCCCGCCTTTTGGTATCCTGCGGGCATGGCGCACATGCATCGGTTTTACATATCGCCGGAGGTTCCGGCGGGGGAGACGGTGGCGCTTCCGGAGGAGGAAGCGCATCATGCGCTGCGCGTCGCGCGGGTACGGGACGGCGGCGAGGTCGCCCTGTTTGACGGACAGGGCCGGGAGATTCTCGGTCGCGCGCGCCGTGTCGGCAAGCGGGAAGTGGAGGTGGCGGTGGTGTCGGAGCGCAGAATTCCGAGACCAGCGCCGTCGTTGGGGGTGGCGATGGC
>CAZLII010000642.1:0-3025 GCA_964559065.1 uncultured Nitrospirales bacterium
ACGGGGATTGGGGGTGGAGACCAAGAACCATTGGAATCCACTTCAATCGGCCAAAACATGGCGCACTTTCTTAGCAGACATCCCGCTTTAACGAGCGCGAACTCGCTTTTCGGATGGTTATTGGAAATGACTTGCGCTGGCAAAATGGCGCTCCGAGGCATTGTTGACGAAAATATCCCGGAAGCATAGAATAAATACCGGGCGCGAAGCGTATTGATATTGTATGTTGTTCACGCTTCAGCGTGCCGGGGTCCGGCGCAGTCTTATGCGTTCCTGGAACCTTGGCATGCTGAAGCATGAGCAACATACGATAGAGGAGCGCAATTGTGTGCCCTAAGGAATCAGGAGTCGGTCCAATGTCCGGTGGCGCATTGTTGAGAATCGGAATCGCAGCAGCCTTGGCGGCCTTGTGCGCGGCAAGCGCTACAGCGCAGCCTTCCGGTCCGTTCGTTGTAATCTGTCCGCTGGACTGGATGGTGGATGACGCGATGACGGTGGTGGTGGAGCGGGCGGTTCGCACGGCGCAAGGGGCCGATGCGTTGATATTCGTGGTGGATACCCCCGGCGGGCGGGTGGATTCGGCCATTGACATATCCAATGCCATGTTGGGTGCGACATGCCCCACCATCGCCTACATCGAGGGGATGGGCGCGATATCTGCGGGCGCGCTGATCAGTTATTCCTGCAAGCAGATATATATGGCTCCGGGCACCAATATCGGCGCGTCGGCCCCGATTATCGTGGGACTGGATGGCGGCGCCGGGGAAATTGATGAAAAAACCAAGTCGTTTCTGCGTTCCCGTTATCGGGCGCTCGGCCAGGAAAACGGGCATGACCCGTTGCTGGGCGAAGCCATGGTTGACCAGCGGGTGGAACTGCGCGGCTATCGCGGTCCGGATGGAGAATACGTTTTCAAGCGCACCATCCGGGAGGATATCGTGACGACACCCCCCGCCCCCCCATCGCCAACCGCACCTGGCGTGCCGCCGCAGACCATCGAAGAGTTGGGCCGGGAACTCGCCGAACGGGCGCAGCAGGCGGTGCGGGAAATGGTGCGGGGCCAGACGCCGGACTTGACCGAATCCGACGAGCCGGCGCCAGAAAGCCCGCCCCGGGCGGATATCCTCCCCGAAGAAATGGAACTGGTCTCTCCGGCGGGGGAATTGCTCACCCTCACTACGGACGAAGCGCTCCGCTATGGCCTGATCGAGGCCAAGGTTGAATCGCTCGAGGAATTGCTCGCCCTGAAAGGCCTGGAAAAAGCGCGGCAGGAATGGATTACGCCGAACTGGTCGGAGCGGCTTTTCAGTTGGTTGACCAGCCCGATGATTTCCGGATTGCTGTTGATGATCGGCCTGGCGGCGCTCTACCTGGAGATTCGCACGCCCGGCTTCGGCGCGGCGGGCATCGTGGGCATCATCTGCCTGGCGATATTCCTGGGCTCCTATCTCATCATCGGTATTGCCAATTGGATGGATGTCCTGCTCGTTCTGATTGGGATTGCATTGCTGCTGATCGAAGTGCTTGTTTTGCCGGGCTTTGGTTTTGTCGGCGTGATTGGCGGCGCCTGCATGATCCTCGGCATTTATCTGTCGTTGACCCGGGTGCCCATCCCGCAATACAGTTGGGATTTCGACCGCTTGGGCGACGCCGGCCAGACCGTGGCCACCGCCGCCGGCCTGTTTCTGTTATTCAGTGTGGCCACTTGGAAGATTTTCCCCAAAACGCCGGTGTACCGGCAATTGGTGCTCTCCCATGCGCAACAACCTCAGGCGGGCTATGTCGTGCAGACCGAAGACGACGCCAAGCGCGCCGTCGGACTGCGCGGCGTCGCGGAGACCATGCTGCGTCCGTCGGGCCGCGCGCGCATTGAAGGCAGGCTGTTCGACGTGGTGACGCATGGCGAGTATATTGATGCGGGCCGCCCGGTGCAGATTATCGAAGTGGAAGGCAACCAACGGGTAGTGAGGGAACTCAAGGAGGATCGGTCCTGATATGGATACGCGCAAGACTATGGTGCACATGTTGCGCCAGTTATTGAAGGAGATGGAGATTGTTTCCTCTCAAGGGGCGGGGTATTATACTTGCGTACCGTTTGCGCATCGTTTCAACCGCCTGCTGGAACAGTCCCGGCGGCTGTTCCCGGAGACGTCGGGCTTCCTGGAAACCTTCGACCCCATTGAGGCAACCGATCCGAAAGACCCCGCGGACAAGAGCAAGGCGTTGTTGGGCATCCGAATTGAAGTCAGCCAATTGATCGCATTGTTGGAATCCACAGGGGAGGAACCCGTCCGATGATCTGGTGGGCAGTAATGCTTTTTGCCAGCGGCATGGCGCTGATACTGGCCGAATTCTTTCTGCCCGGCGGCGTGCTTGGCACGCTCGGCGCCATCTTCCTGGTGATTAGCGGGGCGATTGGCGTGTATTATTACCCCGATCATGCCTTCTTCATTATCCTCGCAGAAGCCATCGGGGCCATCGCATGCATTGTCGCCGGCCTGCTGATTCTGGCGAAAACCCGTGCAGGAAAGAACCTGCGGCTGGATATGGAACAGCGAACGGAAGAGGGCTACATCCACATGGTCAGCGACCTGTCGCTGGTGGGCGCCGAAGGCGTCGCGATGACCATGCTGCGCCCCGCCGGGACAATCGAACTGAATGGACGCCGCATTGACGCCGTGGCGAATGGCACGTTTATTGAACAGGGTCAACAAGTCCGGGTATTGGAAGTGCATGGCAACCGTGTGGTTGTAGAGGCATTGCGTACGCAGTGATTTTTGATTGATTGCCGCGCCGTTTCTGTATGAAGACGCGGCGTATGCGACAAACAACGTGAAAAGGAGGCGAACATGGCGGCTTTTGCAATGGTAGTGCTGATTGTCTGCGGGATCATCGGGTTGATTTTTTTCGTCATCCTGGTGAATTTCTTCTCGTTGTGGTTGCGGGCATGGTTGTCCGGCGCCAGTGTGAGCATCTTGAGTCTTGTCGGCATGCGCCTGCGGCGGGTCAATCCCATGGTGATTGT
>CAZLII010000643.1:0-3008 GCA_964559065.1 uncultured Nitrospirales bacterium
GCTTCAGCCTGCGGGCAGGCGAGACGCCTGCGCCAAAGTTCTGGAGTACAGGCTTTAGCCTGTCTGGAATACGGGAAAAACACCTGCGCTATAGTTCTGGAGTACAGGCTTCAGCCTGTCCGGAATTTGATAGAGACGTCTGCACCGCAACGGCGGATACAACGTCTGTGTCAAGAAGAGGCGCTTTGGGCGCATATGCGCTCAATGGCACGTCGCGCAAGTGGTTGTGCTGTTCATCGGGTGTGGGGCGCGGAACGGGTTGCCGCCGGGATGACAAACCCCGCACCGGCTCGGATAAATTCCGAAGGTATGCGGCGAGGGTTTTGCCTTCCTGTGTTCGATGCTGACATGACAGGTGGCGCAACCCGTGTCCTGCGGCGGATAATGGCAATTGACGCAGTGATGATTGAGGGGACGTCCCCAACTGCCGCGATGCGAAACGGGTTCCGTGCTCCGGTGGCATTTCCAGCATGAGTCTTCCTCGTGGCAGGCGGCGCAGCGCTCGCGGTCCCAGCGGGCGCGCAGCCCATGCGGCTTTCTGCGCCAGGCAAGGGTGTGATCGCTGGGAGGCGTGGTCTGGTGGCAGGTGTCACAGAAGGACTGGTCATCATGGCATAACTTGCAATAGGCCTGATCGTACCGGTATTCCTGTCCGTGCGTTTTTTCCCACACAGCAGGAACATCGTGCGCTATCCGGGCGCCGCTGCGCCATAACGGAATCTTGTCTCTCCTGATTTCCTGATGGCACACCGCGCATTCATTGAGTGCGGCGTCGCTCTTTTCATGGCAATCCATACAGAATTTTTTCACCGGGCCTTTGGGCAGGAGGCCCTTGTCCGGCGCGGGGTGACAGGTGGCGCAGTCAATTTCCTTGGCGATGTGCGCTTCATGCGAAAACAGCACTTCTTCGCGCAGGCGTTGTTTCCGGGGGAGTACCTGTTGTTCGGGCCGGGTGTGGCACTGTTCGCAGGCCTTCTTGTCCGGGCTTTCCTCGTCAATTTCATGGCAGATGCCGCAGAGGTCGTGATTGGGCATGGCGGCGCGCGCGCCCTCGACGGCATGACAATCTATGCAGTCAAGACCTTCTTCGGCGTGCCTCGGATGCGGGAACCGGATGCCGCGGTCTCCCCCCCGGACAAACTTCATGGTCGTCAATGTCGCGCAAGCCGCCAACAGCAGGCACACCAGCACGCCCGCCGCCAGCCGCTCACTCCCTTTAAGACGTTCACGCATGGGTCTCAATGCTCCCGCCTGCGATCAGAACTGAATGTTGTAACTGGCCTGAATGCGCCAGTACGGCGCATCCGGCCCGTCGTCAATGTCGCATGTTACGCGCGCCTGAAGGCTCTGGTTTTCCGTCAGTTGCCACCGTCCGCGGAGGTACACGGAATAAACATTTTCGTGCGTCCTCACCGCCCAGTCGTCAAACAGAAAGACAATCGGGTTTCGCGTCAGATAATACCCCGGAATCAGCGATACCAGCAGCAGGTTCAACTCGCCGGGCCACGCCCGGTACCGGACCAGTCGGTCTTGATAGCGTTCAAAAGCCGTCCCGGCGGTCAAACGTATTTTCTTCCAACTTTTGTCCACTTCACCGGTAATCGCCCATGATCCTTCGTCGCCCGACACGATCCATTGTTCCAGACCGGCTTTCAGGTTAATGCCGCACACGACATTATCCACGGACGCCATGGCGGCCAAGCGGTGGTAATCGCGGTTGGCGGTCTTCCAATGGTCCTCCAGCGATTCGTGCGCCTCCCACTCGAACGACAGCGTCAGTTTGGCGCCGATGGCCTTGTGCAGCGCAAGCGTGAAATGGTGGTACCGTTCAAGATAACCGAGGACGCGATAGTAGGCGGTAATATCGTTGATGCGGTCGCCGGCGCGTTTCATTCGATTCCGGTAACTCAACTCATAGGTCAGTTTCCAGTCCGGGACAAATCCCGTCAGGCGCAGGAGCAATTGATCCGGTTCGCCGTCTTTCAGGTTGAAACGGCCGAAGGTCTGGATATTCTCAGTCAGGCGCTGCCAGATGCTGAAGGAGACGAGGAAGTCGCGGGGTTCCGAATTCAAGCGGCGCGGCGGCCGCTGCGAAAACGCATCCAGCAGCAGGTTGCCGCGCGGCGTCGGGTATTTTCTTCGGTTGTCTTCGCCGTAGTGGCCGTCGAGCGCCAGGCGGGTTTTCGGATGCGGCGACCAGGAGACGCCGCTCCCGCCCAGCAGGTCTTCGTGAGTGTCATAATAGATGCTGGCGCGGGCGCCGCCGAAGACATACCAGTCCCACCCGGCGTGTCGCTGTTTGAAATAGATGCCGTCAATGCGGTTGGCGGCTGCGCCCTCCAGTATCCGCTGGCGGCCCACCCGCAGGGTGGAATCACCCCACAAATCGTCGTACTCGCCGTACAAATACAGCAGGCGCGCGCGAATGGCCGTCTGGGAGGCGTCATTGATGTCGCGCAGGGCGCTGCCGCCCCGCGCGTCCGAGTCAAAGTACACGTTCATCCACAACAGCCCCCGGAAGCGCAAGCGGGGGATGCTGGGCGGGGTTACGTCCAGTTTGAGCGTCTGAACGAGGTCTATGTCGGATTCGCTGTCAGCCCATGCGGCGTCAACGCCGGACTCGAACCAACCTGAAACCCACTTTGCCTTTTGCGTTTCGGCTGCATCGGGGCCGGCGTCCGTTTGCTGTTGCGTCGCTCCGCCCGCGACGTCGCTTTCCGCTGCATCCGTTTCTTCGGCGACGCTTGCAAGGCCCCCCAGCACCAGGCAGACGACAAGCGCCATGATGCCCGCGCGGCCTGTGTCTTTGTCATTTCGGTTCAAGCGTATCCCTCCCAAGAATCACCATATTCCGTCGGCGATGCAGGTCACCTGTCCAATGGAGCGCCTCCATAACTTTCCTCGAAGAGAATTTGAAGCAGTTCGTTATGTCGGGGATTGTCAACATCAAATGTCGGCGCGGTGATGACGGTCCCGTCATGACAGCCCGCCGTTCCCGCGCAGGAATT
>CAZLII010000644.1:0-3002 GCA_964559065.1 uncultured Nitrospirales bacterium
CCATTTTCAAAGCATGGGCCACTTGCATGGCAAGGATTTCCTTGATGGCGCCGGCTTCGCACTCCTCGAGTATGCCCTCTTCTGCCAGAAATGCGTCGAAAGAACCGCCCACTTTGCCTGTCATCTTCTTTCTCATATTCACCTCTTTCGGTTTCCAGTCAACGCGCGCAGTCGGCTTAGCGCGAGACCAATACTTTCATCGCTTCCAGGGGGCGGGCAGGAGCAGGCGTTCGTAGAGTTGAAGGGCGTAGTCGTCGGTCATGCCGGCGACGAAGTCCACGGTGCGCTGGAGTAGCGAGTCTTCGGGTTCGGCTGCGAGGATTTCCTCGGTGGGATGCTCAAGCAGATACTCGAAGAGGGTGCGCAGCATGCGGCGCGCTTTCGCGATCTCGCGTTCAATGGCGGGGCATGGATATAGATGGGCGTACAGGTAATCGCGCAGCGTATTGAGCGCCTCCAGGATATCGGGATGGAAACGAATCTCGCCGTCGGCGCTGCCCTCGATGAGGCCGACCACCATGCGGTCTATGCGTTCGGAGCCTTGCGCACCGAGGATGCCGATCGCGTCTTGGGGTAAGTCGTTCAGGGTGATGATCTGCGCGCGGATGGCATCCTCAATGTCGTGGTTGACATAGGCGATGGCATCGCAGACGCTGACGATGCGCCCTTCCAGGGTTTCCGGTTGTTCCACCGTCTTGCCTTGGAGGATGGCCTTGCCTGCGGAATGGTGTCGGATGCCGTCGCGCACTTCGTGGGTCAGGTTCAGTCCACGGCCGCCGCCGCGCTGCTCCAGTTTTTCGACCACGCGCAGGCTTTGTTCGGAATGGAGAAATCCGCCAGGCGAGACCTCGTTCAACACGGCCTCCCCGGCGTGTCCGAAGGGCGTGTGGCCGAGGTCATGTCCGAGCGCGATGGCCTCCGTCAGGTCCTCGTTGAGAAAGAGCGCGCTGGCCACGCTGCGCGCGATTTGCGCCACTTCCAGCGTATGCGTGAGCCGGGTGCGATAATGATCGCCCACCGGCGCAAGAAAGACCTGCGTTTTGCGTTTGAGACGGCGGAACGCCTTCGTGTGCAGGATGCGGTCGCGGTCGCGCTGGTAAACGGTGCGGTAGGGGGCCTCGTCTTCGTGAATCGCCCGGCCCTTGGACGCCGAGGCGTGCGCCGCCTCTGGCCGGAGCATCTTCCACTCCCGCGCTTCAAGCAATTCTCGTATACACGTTGACCCCAATACGCAGTCCTTTCTGAAATTCCAGAGATTTGGCGCGCGCCCGCTGAGACAAACATCTCAGCCACTACCTCTCCCCCACTCCGTCTGTGCCAACGCCGCCGCTATTCGCTATTCGCTATTCGCCACTCGCCACTCATTGCTCACCCCCTCAGCGCGCCACCGCTTTGGGGCGGACGCGGTCGAGCACGTCGCGCAACTGTTTCACCTTCTTGCGCGCGCGCTCATTGTCCGGATCTGCCTTGAGCACGAGGTTCATGTACTCCAGGGCGCGGTCATACTCGGCGATTTTCAGATGGCGAATGCCCAGATTGTACTTGGCTGAAATGAGTTTCTTGCACAATGCGGGCGTCTCGCCGCGCTCGGCGCGGGCGCTGCGATAATACTTGAGAGCGCGCTGGTAGTCATGGCGTTCAAAATAGAAATCGCCGATGATCTCGTCGCGGGCGACATTGGGATTCTGCCGCAATTCCAGGTAATGTTCCAATTCCCGGTGGCACCGGTGCCGGTATTCATCCTGAGCATAGATTGCGTGCGTGGCCGCGCGCTCAACCAGCATGCGCAGACAATTGGTGTCTTTTTCGTCCGGCAAGAGGAAAAAGCGCGGCTCGTCTCGGCGGTACCCGTGCGCAGTGAGACCCCGCAGAAGTTCGCCGTCTTCAAAGACAACCACCATCGGATCGCCTTTACTCTGCCACTCCAGCGTGTTGGGCATTTCAGCGAAGTTCCCATCGAAACTCTTCACATAGAAGATGACCTTGGTAGTTTCAAAGGGGATATACACCGTCTTGCCCGACGGATCGCCCTTGGCGTCCACCTGCTCCAGATGAAAGCCCTCGCCATGCGGATTCAGCGTGACACAGGTGCCACGCACCATGTGCCCGTCGCGGCGACACACCACGAGGAGCGGGCGCTCCATGCGCAGACGCGATTCCTCACGCCGTTTCTGTCGTTTGATCTTTTCCTCGATCGGCTGGAAATCGCGGTGGCAATAGAATGCGCCTTCATACTCGTTCAGACATGCGGCGCAACCGAACGCGCCGCACACATGGCAATATCCAACCACTTCGCTTCGAAGATGTTTGGGGCATCGCATGATGCTTGCCTCCTCTCATCCGCCCCCACGCCACGCCGCCCAAGATACTGTATGCACTCTTCGGTATCATTTTAGCGCATAATTCTCCCTTTATTCAAGAAAATAATTCTCTTGTCGGCTCCCCGTCTTTGAATAGGGATTATTGGGCAAATTCTGGAAAAATGGATTTGACTTGATATGGGGGAAAGCCTACACTTTCGCGCCGATGTTCAAACCGCATTACAGAATCTGCTTCGTGGGCTTCCTCCTTGATTTCGCAGTCATGGTGGGCATCACCGCCATTCCCTTTTTCCTCTATCAGCGTCTTGGGGGCGGCGCAGCGATGTCGGGGGCCTTTGGTGCGGCGCACAGCGCGGCCTATGCCCTCTGCTGCGTTGTGTCGGCGGGCATGGTGACCCGCGCGAAAAACGGGTTGAATTGGGCATTTCTTGGCGTGACCGTGTACACGATTGGTATCGGGCTTATGCCGTTTTTTGATACCCCGATTCCCTGCCTGGTCATGAGCAGTGTGGCGCATGGGGGCCTGGCGCTTGCCTGGCCTGCTCTACATTCGTGGGTCGGTTCAGACCCGGACCCCGCGCAACGCACGCGCCACATGGCCTGGTTCAATCTTTCCTGGAGTTTCGGTTTTGCGGTAAGCCCCTTGTTCGCAGGGCCGCTGTTCGACGCCGATTATCGGTG
>CAZLII010000645.1:0-2994 GCA_964559065.1 uncultured Nitrospirales bacterium
GAGGTAGTATTCCGAGGCGTGGCGGGACCAGTCCCCGGGCGGCAGGCCGGGGTGGCACTGCGTATCGCGCAGGCCGCAGGCGGCGAATGCGCGGGCGATGACGCCGTCATCGCGCATCCAGACCACGGCGCGGTCGAAGCCGCCGAGAAAGGCGCGCAGGCGCGGGCTTGGTTCAGTGAAAACGGAAGCAAAATCCACGGCATCGGCATCGCGCGCGGCGGCGGCGATACCGCCGGCGACGGCCAGTTGCAGGCGCTCCCGGTTGCCCAGCAGCGTCACCGGCCCGTCGCGTGCCAGCCATGCGAGGGCGGGACACGCCAGCAGGAAATCGCCAATGCCGCCAGTGTGGACCATCAGCGTTCGGATGTTATCAACGTACATGGGCAATCAGCGTCTTGGGCGTGGTGTATGTTGTTCACGCTTCAGCGTGCAGGGTTTCCACGCACCCTTGGGCGTTCATGCCTGTTTGGCATGCTGAAGCATGAACAACATCCTTTTGTGCGCGGCGGCTACCGCCAAGCCTCGATGAATGCCTGGAACGACCTGTCGTAAGTCTTTTCCACTTCGGGCGGGAAACAACACCCCGGGAGTTGGTTGTTCTTCAGGTGATATTGCAGGCACTCGCAACACTTGCCGTGTCGCGGACACCCCGGATAGGTGCAGGTGCACTCCAACGTGTTGTCGCAGTTCTTGGCCATGGCCCTTCCCCTCCATGCATGTGCAATGTCTTCGCAATAAGTCCCTTCCGCGGACGCCTCCACGCGAGCGGGTTGGTCAGGCCCGACGCGCATGATGGACACCATGATACTTCGCCGGGGGGCGCGCATCCAAGTCAATAGACCTGCATAAGTATGTTGTTCACGCTTCAGCGTGCCGGCTTTTCATGTCATGCCTTCTCTATTTCGCGGGGCAGTTCATAGCCTTCGCGCCGGGGGCGCGCCAGCATGGCGTTGGCCTCGTCGCAGTTGGTGAAGCGCTCGGCGCGCGGGTCCCATTTCAGCGTTTCACCGACGCGGCCCACATCGCGGACGATATTGACGAGGTAGCAAAGTGAGGTGCTGCGCTGGCCGTATTCAATGTCGGCGGTGCATTTCTCCCGCGTCCTGATGCACTGAATCCAGTCGGCGATATGCGGTTGGGTCTCCTGGACCTGCAAATACGGCGGTCGCGCGGAACCCTGCACCAGTTCGGGGGGATCGGAGGAGATTCTGTCGCGGTTGATCTCGATCCTGCCGTTGTCGCCCACAAAGATGCAGCCCAGTCCCGGTCCCCAATCGGCATCGAGTTCCAGGCGCAGTTCCACGCCGTTGGCGTATTTCATGCGGACCTTTGCGCGCGGGCCGACCGTGTTGCGCGGCATCTGGTAGTACGGCGCGCCGGTCTCGTCTTCGGAAATGGTCCGTTCCTCATACTTGCCGGTCGGCAGGTCGCGGACGGGTTCCTCCAGTACGATTTCGACCGGCCCGGTTTCGTCCGTGCCCAAGCCGCGCTGAATCTGGTCATAACTGTGCGTGCCCCAGCCGGTGACGCCGAAGGACAGGCCGCCGCCGTCGTAGTCCCACCACGTTGCCCAGCCCCGGTGGATATCGCGGTGATAGGGGCGCAGCGGTGCCTGGTTGGTCCAGACATCCCACCAGCCGGGGTCGCCGCCCTTGGGCATTTCCTCTTCGGGTTTCGGTTCCCAGCGCATCGGCCCGATGAAGTTTGGCGCGAGCACCGTATGTACTTTGCCGATGGCGCCGTTCTTCACCAGATCGCTCGCCCAGTTGTTCAGCGCGATCGAGCGCTGTTGCGTGCCGACCTGCGTCACCCGCTTGTATTTGCGGGCGACTTCGATCATTTCCCGGCCCTCGGCGATGCTCAGGCTCATCGGCTTTTCGATGTATACGTCCAGCCCCGCCATCATGGCGTGGCAGGTCACCCAGGCGCGGGCGTGGGTGGTTGTCTCCACCATCACGCCGTCCAGTTTTTCCTTGTCAATCATCTCGCGGAGGTCAACGTAGCCGCGCCAGCCGGCCGCCTCGCCCATGGCGCGCATGAACGCATCCACGCGGGGCCGGAAGCAATCGCAGATGGCCGCGATGCGCAGGTCGTTCAGTCCTTCGCTGTCGTCAATCATGTTTTTGCATCGGCCGCCGAGGCCGATCAGGCCGATGGTCACGGTTTCATTGGGGGAGATTTTGCCGGGCACGACTTTCGCCGTGTTCGCCTTGGCGGCGCATCCGCCGGCGACGGATGCGGCGGCGGCCAGAAAAGCGCGACGGGTGAGGGAAGTCTTTTTCATCGGAAGCAACTCCATTTGGATAAACGCGACCGCAAAGATGCGACATCGGAATTGAAGAATACGCTTTCTTGCACTTCCGCGTCTTTTATTGGCGCGTCCATTTCGTCCATTTCGTCCTAAATATCCACAACGAACTACGGTTTCAGGGGGTGCAGCAGCATTTCGCGCACCATCAGTTTCATGTTCTTGAATTCATCCCCGGCGTGAATCTGAAAGCCGATCTTGCCGGTGAGCATGGCGTCGTCGCGCACGTCGGCCACCTTGACGCCGTTCAGCGTGATCTGCAGGTGATCGCCCTTGGCCCGGATTATCATGGTGTTCCAATCATCCCGCTTGACGATGGCTGGGTCCGTGTTCATCGCGAGGAACATGCGGCCGGGGCAATAGAGGGTGCCGGTGTAACATTCGGGGTTCTTGTACTCGAGGATGTCGGCCTGATACGCCTTGTCCGGTCCCTGGTAGCGGAACCAGACGCCGCTGTTGGCGGGCCATTCCATCTTGAACGTCACCTTGAGCCGGAAGTCATCATAATCCTTCTCGGTGAAGAGGTCGCCCGCCGCGCCGCCTGGACCCTGCACCCCGATGAGGATGCCGTCCTCCACCTTCCAGACCGCGTTGCCTTCCGCCTTCCAGCCCGTCAAATCCTCGCCGTTGAACAGCGCCGTCCATGCTTTCGTTTCTCTGTCTTTTTTCTTGTCGCCTCTTGCTTC
>CAZLII010000646.1:0-2985 GCA_964559065.1 uncultured Nitrospirales bacterium
CAAGCGGTTCCTGTTTCCAGCCGCAGAAACCCTCCTCCGACGCATCCAGGGCGAAATCCGCGTCGAACTGCTGGTAATACCACGCGGGAATCCGGCGCAACGATGGAACAGTCGCGTCGCTTTTCGGCGTTTCGGCATTTTGGGCGGCTCTGGCCGCTGGTCCCGTCGCCATGCCCGCGTACAAGGCCGCGCCCATGCCGCGAAGGATTGTTCGCCGGTCAAGTGTTTGCTGGCGCATAAATGACGCCTTTCGCTGTTGTTTGTTTCAGCATACCGGCAGATTGCCATACCATGCAAAGATACTGATGCGGCGTGGGAAATGTTCGCCGCCCCGTGCCGAAAAAGTTGCCGGGCGTGCGCAATGTTTTTTTGCGCCGTTTTCAGGCATGACCGGCCTGGGGGCGATTGGCAAGCGTCCGGCCCAATCCAGTACCATGGCGCGCATGAGCGCGGTGGAAGCCACGATATTCAATGTGCAGAAGTTCTCGACGGAGGACGGACCGGGCATTCGGACCACCGTGTTTTTCAAGGGTTGCCCAATGCGGTGCCCGTGGTGCCACAACCCCGAATCACAGTCGTTCTTGCCGGAGGTGGTGTGGCACGGGGGGCGTTGCCTGGGGGATCGGGGCTGCCTGAAAGTCTGCGCGGCAGATGCGCTTGCCGTGGAGGACGGGCGGATTGTCCTGAACCGCCGACGCTGCACCGGCTGCGGCGATTGCGTGGCGTACTGTCCCGCCTCTGCGCTGGAAATGCACGGACAGCGACTCCCGGTCGAGGCGCTCTTTGACCTGGCGGCGCGGGACGCCGCGTTCTATGCGGCGTCGGGCGGTGGGGTGACGCTTTCCGGAGGTGAGCCACTGGCGCAGCCGGCCGCTGCGACCGCGCTGCTGGAGATGCTGCGGGAAACCGGCATTCATACCGCGCTGGACACCTGCGCCGCCGCGCCGGACCCCGTACTCGACGCGGCGCTGGCGCACACCGACCTCGTGTTGCTGGATGTGAAAACCACCGACCCGAAGCGTCACTTGGAATATACAGGATTGCCGTTTGACCGGGTGGCGCGCGCGGTGGAGCGTATCAATGCGGCGGGGATTCCGGTGTGGGTGCGCACCCCGGTGATCCCCGGATACACCGATGATGAGGCCAATATCCGGAACGTGGCGCTTTTTGTCGCGGAGCGGCTGAAACACTGCGAACGTCACGATCTGCTCGCATATTCCAACCTCTGTGAATCGAAATACGCGCAATTGGACCGGCCCTTTCCGCTGATCGGCGCGCCCCTGCTGGACCCGGCGGCGATGGCGCGCCTGTGCACGGTCGCACAGGAAGCGGGTTCGCGGCATGTGCATTGGAGCGGTCCGGTGCGCGTGGCCGAAGGGCTGCTGTCATGAGCCTGCCGGACGATGCGGCGCTGCTTCGCGCCTTGTCGAGCGATCACACGCCGAAATTTCTCGCCACCCTCGACGAAGCAGGCGCGCCGAATTGCGTGCCGGTCACGACCATCCACGCCTATGACGGATTGAAGACTCTCGTATTCGGCGAGTTTTTCATGCAGAAGACACGGCGCAATCTGCTGCAAAATCCCCAAGTCGCCGTGGCGGTGATGGACGACGCCTTCCGCTCCTGGCGCATCCGGGGCCGCTTCTTGGGTTTTCAGGAAACCGGCGATTGGGTTGAGTTCATCAACCGGATGCCGCTGTTCAGGTACAACGCCTACACGTCCATCCGCGCGGCGGGCGGCATTCAGGTGGAGGATATTGCAGAGGCGCCAGCGCCTGGGAAGGCGGCATTGACATTCCATTTCCTTCGCGCATCGGCGGCGGCGTTGCTGCTGCGACGCAGCGATCCGGCCCATCCCTGCATGCCGGGGCGCGTCCAGGAAAAATTCCGCCGCCTGCGCGCGGTGCGCGCCGCCGCCTGGCGCGGCAAGGATGACTATCCCCAGGCGTGCTGTCTTATGGCCTGCATTGCCGCCGGGGCCGACCGGCTGGTTCTGGCCGACCCGCTTTTCGACGTCTGCGCCGCCGACATCCTCCCCGGGACAGCCCTGGCCGTCGCGGTGATCACGCCGGAACCGGTGGCGTATCAGGTCAAAGGGACTTATGCCAGCCGCCGTCTTGGCGTGAACATCTTGGATTGCGCGGAATGCTACAGTGCCAGCCCGCCCCTTCTGGGCGAACGACTGGACCATCGCCAATAATGGAAAAGGCAACATTTTGGCCGACTGAAGTAATCACTGCTCATAACCCCGCCTCTCGCGCCATACCGCTGAAAATCTTGCAATAGTTCAAGGAATTCAGGCGATACCTGGAAATACACAGTGGCGCGTTGCTCAGGGGGCTGATGGCGGAATCATTTCCAGAAGCATCCGGGCCTTCTCGAAACGAGGGTCAAGTTGCAGGGCGGCCTGCGCCTGGCGGCGCGCGCCGTTGGCATCGCCCATGCTGAGGAGGGCGGCGCCGTAATTGACGCGCAGTTCTGCGTCGTCGGGATCGCGCTCGACGATTCGGGCAAAGATGTCTGCTGCTGCGGCGCTTTGACCCAAGGCGAGGTGCGCAGCGGCGAGGTCGTTCCACGCGGCGTCGCTGTCAGGACTGATCTCGCAGGCGCGCTGAAAGTGCGGCAGGGCGACGTCGGCCCGTCCCGCCCACATCCAATACGTGCCGATGTTGCAGTAGGCCACGTAGTTGTTGTGCTGGACGGTGAGGGTGTGGGTGAACAATGTCACGGTGTTTCTCCAGTATCCGGTCTGCCGCCAGGCGAGGGGCGGCAAAGCCGCCGCCGCGATCAGCACTGCCGCGACCGCTGCCATGCGTGCGCGCGGGCGGTTCCGGACCCCCCCGGCCAGCGCGTAACTGCATCCCATGAACAGCCCCATATGCGGGATGTAGACGAAGCGGTCGGCCATGACGTGGTGTCCGATGGAGACGATGCCGATCACCGGCACAAGGGTTCCAAGGAACCACAACATGCCGACGAAAAGCG
>CAZLII010000647.1:0-2972 GCA_964559065.1 uncultured Nitrospirales bacterium
ACCTCCGCTTATGTGCGCGGCAGCACGACCCTGGTCGCCCTGGTGGGCATCAGCCAGATAGGCTTCGCAGCGATGTATGACTTCTTGATCTGGGGGCATCCCTTTGACATGTGGAAAATCGCCGGCGTGGCCATGATTGCCGTAGCGATCGTCATGAGCATTTTGAGGCGGCCCAACGCCGCGACAATCCCCGCCAACGGCGATCACTCCTCCACGTAGAGCGTGGCGTGCCTGCCTTCCAGATTGAGATATGCGCCCGGAGCGACACGCAGCACGATTTCTGCGTAGTCTTCGCCGCCGACGGTGACATCAAGCGTGTGTTCCCCGTCGCGCTTGGGGGCCGCCCGACGCACCGACACGACCTTGCCCGGTATGGTCCGCCGGGATCGGGGGGGCGGCGGGGATGCGCCGCTCCCGCCTTCCAGCCCTTCAATCGGCGGCGAACCGCCGATGGGCGCAATGATGTCTCTGAAATCCTCCGCCATGTCGCCTCGTTTCCGGACGGACAGTCACGGACGCACCAGCGCCTTTTCCACGGTGGCGCGAACCTGTGCGCCCGCCAGCGCTTCGACCAGCGCCAGCGCGAAGTCCATCGCCGTGCCGGGGCCGCGCCCCGTAATGATCTTTCCGTCCCGCTCCACCGGCGCGCCGGTGTAATGCACCTTCGGAAAATCGTCTTTCTCAATGAAACCCGGATAGCACGTCGCTTTCTTGCCGTCCAGCAGGCCCAATTTTGCCAGTATGCGCGGCGCGGCGCATATGGCCGCCACATGGCGGCCTGCACCCGCCATCCGCTTGAGAAAGGCGGCAAGCCGCGCATCATTGCCCAGATGGTCCGCGCCGGGCAGACCGCCCGGCAGCACGACCATGTCGTAATCGTCCTGTTTCAGCGCTTCCTCCAACGTCGTGTCCGGGATAACCGTAGTCCCGTGGCTGGCCTTCACCGGACCTTTCTCCAGTCCCGCCGTCACGACGGCGATATTGGCGCGATGCAGAATATCAGCAATCGTGACCGCTTCCAATTCCTCGCAGCCTTGCGCCAGGGGTATCAATACTTTCGGCATGGCAATATCCTCCATTGTTTCGCCGTCCGAGGCGCCCTTGTATTATTCGGTATATACCATCACCGGGGTAATGCCCAGCAGGCGAAGATAAACACTTAACGCACCGCGATGATGCGCGGTGTGGTCCGCACCGGCGCTGAGCACCGCCATCTTCGGCGCTTCCCAGAAAATGGCGTTCGGCGGCATTGGCGCAAGCAACTCTGCTGCCCTCAAGGACCCCAGGAACTCGGCATAGGCCGAGTAGGTCTCTTCCAATTCCTTCACGGAGGCATCCAATGCGACGGATCGCTGGTTTTCCGCTTCAAGTTTCCCGAAATCCATGTCGAAGCCCGCCCCGAATGCCCCTTCCCGGAACCACTTCACGGTAAGGGCGATGTGGCGGACTTGCTGCGCCACGCTCATCATGCCGTCCACCGGCCGAAAGTCGCCATGGTCCGGCTTGAAACTCCGCACAATATTCATCAGATATTTCTGTTCCCTGCGAACCATTGCCGCAGCCTGCTTGCCGTCCATCGGATAAACCTCCACTGTTTAGAGATGCGAACATCGCGACCTGCGAAACACATCGCCTTCATCTTAGCCCCGGATCTAAACACAGTCAACAATCACACGCCGATGTCCATTCCGTCCATATCGTCCACGATTCCGGGGGGGCACAAACCTTATTGGGGCACAAAGTGGAGATGCGATGCCCGGATGCGTTATTGTGTTTGGGTATGGTGCTATCCGGGTATTGTGGGAATAGGGAAATTTGCCTGATCCGGTGTTCGGAGAAACCTACTGGAAGGAAAAATGGAGGGATTGACCATGCGTGGTTTCGGACTGTGGATGATTGTGGGGTTAATCAGCATGGGGGTGCTTGTGCCGGGGTGCGGCAGCAAACCATCGGAAACGGTCGCGGAAAAAGCGGTCGAGAAGATGGTGGAACAGGCCTTGAGCGACACAGGCCAGAAAGTTAACGTGAAGATCGGCAAAGAAGGCGATGGGTTCTCAATGACCGTCACCGGCGACGACGCCGAGGGAGTATCTGAGATCAAGATCGGTCAAGATGAACAGACCTTCTCGCTATCAATGCAGGGAATGGACGGCAATGTGATGGTTGCGGGTGGCGAAGATGCAAGAATTCCCGATACATTTCCCAAGGATGTGCCGTTGTATCCGGGGATGAAACTTTTGCTCGTTCAAAGCATGCCGGAGCAGCAGGGGTATATCATCCAGGCGCGCAGCGATGATTCCATGGACAAGGTGGCCGCATACATCAAAAAAGAGGTCGCCGCGCAGGAGTGGAAGGAGACCCTTGCGATGAGCCAGGCAGGGGACCCGCCGATGCAGATGCTCGGTTACTCCAAGAACAACCGCGTCCTGCATTTTGTATTGAATTCCGAAGACGGAGGAACCGTCATCCATCTGAATCACGGCACAGAATGAATGCGTTCAAACGACGCGGAGCAGTAACCATGAAAGATTGCCATCGTTTCATGGCGTTTGACCTGGGAGCGGAGAGCGGGCGCGCCGTGCTGGGGATGCTTCAGGATGGGCGCATCTCGCTCGAAGTCATTCATCGTTTTCGAACTGAAGGCCTGCTTATGTTGGGCGCGCGGCAGTGGGACCTGGCCCGTATTTACGAGGAAATGTGCAGTGGTTTGACGTCGTGCGTGCGGAAATACGGCCCGGAACTGGACGGCATCGGGGTGGATACCTGGGGGGTGGATTTCGGTCTGGTTGCGCGCGACGGAACCGTGCTGAGTAACCCCGTCCATTACCGCGACAAGCGCAACGAGGGCATGATGGACCATGCCTTCCAGATCATGCCGCGCGAGGAAATCTACGCCGCCACCGGCATCCAGTTCCTGCCATTCAACACCGTCTATCAGTTGTTGAGCATGGTCCGTGTGAATTCGCCGTTGC
>CAZLII010000648.1:0-2953 GCA_964559065.1 uncultured Nitrospirales bacterium
ACAGGCCAAGATTTCTCGGTCGCTTATGCTCCCTCGAAATGACAGGGGCAGTCAGTACGCTGTCCATAAGGCCCATGCCGCAATTGCCGTTCTCCGGCCCGACTTGACATGATGTAACTGGCGTGGTAGAATCATTAGCAAGTAAACAGGTAGAAATAGTTATGTTAAATACACTCCTGTACAAAGCGACCCTGTGCGCCATGATATTGACCTTGGTGCTTGGCGCAATGGCCGGTGCAAGCGGCTGCCTTTGCGCCAGTCGTGCCGCGCATTGCGCCCAAGATACTGGGCAGCGCGTTGGGACACCGGAGTGTTGTTGCTGCGCGCCGCAGGAGCCTCTCGCCTGTCATGCGGACCAGGTTGGACAAGATACGGATTTGTGTGCAGCGGCGGCCAATGGGGTCTGTGCCGGGGCATATGAAAGCAGCACATGCCCGTGCTACATAAACGCACCTGGCAATCTTCCAAGCACGCCGTCGTACGCAGGGATGTCGTTCCGCCTAATCGCGTCAGTGATCTCTGTCGCAGTGCTTTATTCTGGCGATGATGCGGTGCGCAATGCACAGCCTCGAATTCACGCATTTCCCCCCCTCACACCCTCCCGTCTTCTTCCCGTCCTGTTTTGCGCTTTGCTGCGTTAACGCGCACGTATCCGGCGCTTGACCGGGTGCGCCGCGATGCGTCGCCCAATGACGCAAGCGGGACGCTCGCGATTCTGGACCTCCCATAGCGGGACGACTCCAGGCATTGTCGAAGGAAGCATCCGGCGGCTCGCCCCCTCCAATCACTCTGTGTCATGATAACGGTGAAGAGAGCGGCCATTTCCCATGTAAGAACGTCGGATACGTCCACATAGGTTCTTCATGTGAAAGCGATTCAGTGATGTGGAGAATGCATCATGCATAAGAAACGAAAATACGGAAAAATACTGTGGTTGGCCGCTATTTCGGGCCTCCTGGTTACTGCAGGTTGCGCGCGCCTCTCGGAAGCGCCCCGGCAAGCGGCGCCTCCGCCGGCGCTGGTCATTGCCGCCACCCACCCCAAGGCATTGCGGCATCAGCCGGAAGTCCTGTTCGCCCCGGAACCGGCGGACGTGGATGTGGTCACGCTGGACGCCTTGATCGAAGCGGTGTTGCGGGCGAACCCGGAAGTGCAGGCGGACCTGGCGTATTACGAGGGACGGCTGCAAAAGGCGCCGCAGCAGCGCGCGCTCCCGGACCCGATGGCGCAGTTCGAAGTGATGGTTGCGGACGATGATTCCACCACTTACGCGCTGCAACTCGTGCAACCCATCCCCTGGCCCAAGCGCCTGCGACTCAAAGGGCAACTGGCGGAAAAAGAGGCGGCCATCGCTTTCGAGTCGCACCAGATACGCCTGCTGGACATCGTCCATGAATTGTCACGGCGCTATTACGAATTGGCCTTTGAATATGCCTCCCTGGACCTTGTGCGGGAGGAAAAGGCGTACATTGACCAACTGCTGGAGACAGCGGGCGTGGGCTATGCCGTGGGGCGGCATGGCCGCCAGGCGCTGTTGAAGGCGCAAACGGAATCGGCGCGGCTTGACAATGTGATCCTCGCGTATCCGGGGCGCATCGAGGCGCTGCGCGCGGCCTTGCGCGCGCGCGTAGGGGATTTGGCGGTCGCCGACGCTTTGCTTGCGCAGAGGCGCACCGCATCCTTGAACCAAGTGCTCCTGGCGCTGCCCGACGCGCCACAGGAGGATTTACTGGCGGAGGCGATGCGCCTCCTGCCCGAAGCGACGCAACTGGACCACAAGATAGAACTCGGGCAAATCGCACATTCCCTGGCCCGGGCGGATTACGTGCCGGATTTCATGGTCGGGATCAAATACATGTACATGGACAACGAGGACAGGTCCAAAAGCGCGCGCGCGCCCATGACCGTGGACGCCGGCGGCATGGCGGCGCCCAGTCCGCGTGATACCGGCGGCATGAGCGGGGCCAAGGACCGCAATTCCGTCGAGTTCATGGTCGGATTTACGATCCCAATCCCGAATGCGCGGCGGCGGGCGCAATTGCTCGAAGCCCGCGCCATGGAGAACGAGGCGCGTCTGCGGAAACACGCGTTGACGGTGAACACCGCCACGGCGCTGGAGGCCGCCTTCTCGCGACTCTACAGCCTGGCGGACCAATACACCGTCTATGAAAGCACGCTGATCCCGCTGGCCGTGGATGCTTACGAAACGAGCCGCGCCGAATACGAAACCGGCGTGGGCGGCTACCTGGACTTGCTGGATGCGCAGCGCACCTTCCTGCGCCTGCGCCATGAACAACTGGAAATCAAGCGCGACTGTCTGCTGCTAATCGCGGACATTCAGCGCGTCACGGGTGCGCGCTTTATTTTCGAGCAAACGCACTCGGATCACGCATTGGGAGAACAGGCTTATGAGTAAACTGGATTTTCTGAAACGCGCGGCGCGGTGGGCGGCGACGCGCGCCCTGGTGATCGGCCTGGTGATTGGCGCGTTATGGATCGGCTATGCGTTGGGCAGGCATTCGGGCCATGGCCTGCACCCCGCCGCGCCGACGGCGGATCAACAGGAACAGGCCGAGGTGTGGACCTGCCCCATGCACCCGCAAATCCGCATGCCCGAGCCGGGCAATTGTCCGATTTGCGGCATGGAACTCGTGCTTGAAACCGGCGCATCTCCGGCTGCGCCCGCCGAGCGCCCCAGGGATGCGGCAGCGCCCTCCGGCTATGTTTGCGCCATGTTCTGCGTGCCGCCGTTGCCCGAGCCGGGGAAATGCCCGGTCTGCGGCATGGAGATGATGCCGGTGTACGATGAGTCTGCTGCAACCGCCGGCGCGGAGCGGCGGCTGGTGCTGTCGGAGGAGGCGCGCGCCCTGGCTGCCATCGTGACCGCACCGGTCCAGCGCCGTTCCGGCGCGCGGGAACTGCGCTTTGTGGGGTTGATCGAACCGGATGAAAC
>CAZLII010000649.1:0-2951 GCA_964559065.1 uncultured Nitrospirales bacterium
ATTGACTGGCTCGAAAACGTCCCCATCAAGGAGCAAAAGGCGGGCGAATTGAGCACGGAGGAATGGCTGCGCGTTATTGACCAGGTGCAGCGGCTGAGCCTGGTCACCTTCACCGGCGGCGAACCGTTTGTCCGCAAGGATTTCATGGATCTGCTGTCGCACGCCAGCCGCAAGGCGCGCACGCATTTTATTTCCAATGCCACCATGATGCCGGAGGATCGCGCGGAAGCGCTGGCCGCACTCGCGCCCCGGCGCGTCGGCGGGTTGGGCTTCAACTTCGCGGGGACATCCATCGAGGCGGCGGGCGACCGCCACGACGAAATCCGAAAGTTGCGGGGCGCATACCAGCGTTCCATTGAAGGCATCCGCCTCCTGCGGGCATGTCGAGACGCCGCCGGCAAGCAATGTCCGATGATCCATGTGACCACCGTCCTGCAGCAGGACAACGTGGATGTGCTGCATCTGCTGCCCAAGGCGCTGAAAGACGCCGGCGCGGACGTGATCAATCTTGTCACTGAGACGCGCATGCATGACTTACCCGGACTGGGCCTCGTGGACCCCGCGCGCTACACCACTGATCAAATCCCGTGGCCGCGCATTGACCGCCGCCAACTCGCCGAGGCGCTGGACAGGACCGTCGCCGCCGCCAAAGATGCGGGGATCGAACTGCGCTTGCCGCGTATGCCCCGCGAAGAACTGCTCAATTATTATGACACCGGCATTGACCTGAAAGATTACGAATGCCGCAACGCCTGGAACACGCTGTTCGTCGGGCGCCAGGGCGACATCTACCCCTGCTGGATCAAACGCATCGGCAACGTGCGTGAAATGTCCCTCAAAGAAGCCTGGAAAAGCCCTGAAATGCGCGCATTCCGCCAAACCTGCCAAAAGCGCCTCTTCGCCATGTGCCCCGGCTGTTGCTTTCTCGATCACAAGTCCGGACGAGACGCGCTGACTTGAACTCGAAAGATCCCAATCCCTGCGCGACATTGATTGTTCTGGATTACTTCACTCCGCAACGCTTCGCTCGCTATGACTTTTCCTATCCCCACGCCTATTGCAGAGCGTTAGAATATGGGCATTTTCTGAAAAATAAGACCAACAATATTATGTTGCCATTCTGTCTTCTAAAAGTGTGAATTGGGACGAAGCAGCGACTCCGGCATTTGATTCCCCATAAAATGGACATCAGGGCAGCGAATGCGTTTCTTTCAGGCAGTTAAGATGCCAGGAGCAGTCTGTCCTGATTTTCTCCTGTATCATGATAGAGCCATCTGCAAAATGGATGGCTATTTCTCATATAAGAACAACTCATAGTGAGAAAGTCCGGGATTTCGTTGATGCGATTACAAAAAATGCCCATTTCGCAAGTATTTGTTGACAGCGCCTGAATGACATGGTATGTTGTTACTATACGGATTTGGTGTGCGAATCTTGATAGTTTGTCCGCGAACGAAAAGCAATTGCATTAGATCATCGCTATTATAACGTTTTCTTATAAACGTATGATTTGATATTGCTGTTTTTGCAGGCACAACGAAACAATCGGGATAAGCAGCATGATTATTGGATGTCGGATTGCTTCGCTGCGCTTTGTTTTGCCGCTGTGAGAATAGGCAACAAGCAAGGGTGGCGCGAAACGCCGGGGGATGCCGAAAGGAAAGCCATTGCAGGCTGTCATTTTGATATCTATCGGCGCTGAGGGAGACGGGAGGAACGCAGCAATTGCATGCAAATGTTCTTGCATCCCGCATGATCCGGTCGAGGGCCTGTATGCAGGGCGGTTGATGGCCGTCTTTTTGTGAAAAAGCGGAGGTAGTGTTTCAAAGGAGTTGTACCCCCAAGGGTGCAGAAGGGAGTGACACCATGGAAGCAAAGAGCAATTTCTTGCGCGCGGCGGGTTTTCTCGCCATGGCATTGGCGGTTGCGCTTGCAAGCGCGGCGGCGGCGGGGACAGGTGCGATGCGCGACGGGATGGCGGTGGACGGCGCAGGGACGCCCGCGCCGCCAAGCCCTCCGCCGGCGGCGGCCGGCGGAATGCCGAAGAATGGCGACTGCCACATTCTCATTGACTTCGATGATCTGACGGCGCCGTGTGCGTTCGGTTCAACGACGCGGATCACAGACGCCTATGCGCATCTCGGCGTGCATTTCGCGGGACCGGGCGGTAATGACGGCGGCGCCGTGCTCGATGAGTGCGGAGGCTTCTCTGTGACAGGCTATTCCTCGCCCAATTTCCTTGCCTTCAATGCCGGGTCGCTGCTCAGCGACGGCGGTGTGCCGCAAGGCCCGCAGATCATTCATTTTGATTATCAGACAACACACGTTTCCGCGAAGGTCGGTGGAAATCCGCCCGGCGAGGTGACATTCACCGCGTTTGACGCTGCCGACAATCCGGTGGACAGCGTCATTGCGCCGGTGCAGACCGCCATGGTGGAGGTCAGCGTGTCGGGTGAGAACATCGCCTATGTGGAACTGTCCTTCACTTCACAGGTGCTTGTTGTGGATGATATTTGCCTCACGCAGAGCGCCGCGGGCCGCGTGCTGCTCATGATGAGCATCTGCAACACGGGCCAGGACTATGCCAGCGATGCACTTGCAAATCTGGACTTGAACGACGTGGCAATGACGGACGACCGGGAGACGTTGTCGGCGTTGCTGAACATCCCGGATTGGGACCTGGTGATCGTGGATTTCTATGACGATCCCGGTCTGAGCCCCGAAGTGCTGGACAAACTGGAAGTGTATTATGACAACGGCGGCCGGGTGATTCTCTTCGGGTGGGATCTTTACATGAATCATGAGACGCATCCCCTGTGGGACCACATCGGCTTCACCATCCTGAGCGATTACACAATACCCAAACCCGTGTATAACTGGGCTTCGGGTTCGTTGTTTTTCGTCCCGAATACTGTGCCCGACCTCACGAGTTTCATTAATCCCTGCGTCCG
>CAZLII010000650.1:0-833 GCA_964559065.1 uncultured Nitrospirales bacterium
TACTCCGACGCCTTCGTGCCCGCCGCGCGCAGCTGAGCCGCACCGGGAGCCGTCGGCAGGCGGCGAGGCAGGCGCGGGCGGGTTGGGTTTCATCACGGCGGTCTCGTTCGCGCATCCGGAGGAGTTGCGCGCGGAAATCCGCCGCGTGCGCGAACTCACCGACAAGCCCTTCGGCGTCAATGTCAGCATGCTCCCCGTGATGATGCCCGGCGACGTGACCGAGGCGTACATTGACGTGGTTTGTGAAGAGGGCATTCCGGTGATCGAGACCGCTGGGCGCAATCCGGAGCAGTATGTGCCGAAACTGAAGGCGGCGGGCGTGAAACTGTTCCATAAGGTACCCGCTGTGCGCTTTGCCAAGAAAGCCGAAGCCATCGGGGCGGACGCCGTCATCATCGTCGGTTTCGAGTGTGGCGGGCACCCCGGCATGGATGACGTGCCCAGCCTGATCCTCGTGCCCAAGGCGGCGGACGAACTCAATGTCCCCGTCATCGCGGCGGGGGGGTTTTGCGACGGGCGCGGGCTTGTGGCCGCGCTGGCGCTGGGCGCGGAGGCGGTGCTGATGGGAACGCGATTCATGGCGTGCAAGGAAAGCCCCATGCATGACAACTTCAAGCAGTGGATGGTGGCTGCACAGGAAACCGACACGATGGTCATCGAGCGGTCCATCCGCAACGCCGCGCGTGTCATCCGAAACGAGGCTGCGATGACCGTCGCCCGGATGGAATCTGAAGGCGCGACGCTGGAGGACTTGCTGCCGGTCATCAGCGGCAAGGTCGGGCTGGATGCCTATCTCAGCGGCGATGTGCAGCGCGGCACCATCGCCTGCGGAC
>CAZLII010000650.1:843-2944 GCA_964559065.1 uncultured Nitrospirales bacterium
TGGTCGGCCGCATCCGCGAGGTCAAATCCGCCGCCGAAATCGTGGCCGACATCGTGGCGGAAGCCCAGTCAACCATTGCCCGCCTCCAAACGCTTTTCAGCCGATGAGCGCCGTCCCGCGGCGCAGTGGAGGAAATCATGCAGTACGAAGGCGTCCTCATCGGATTCCTGGCCTTTGTCATTATCGGCGTGTTTCATCCGATTGTGATCAAGTCCGAATACCATTTCGGCGTGCGGATATGGCCGGTATTTCTGCTGGCAGGACTTGCCGCGCTGGGTGCTTCCCTGTTCGCGCAATCTGTCCTGCTCTCCGCAATGCTGGGGGTGCTTGGTTTCACCTGCCTCTGGAGCATCCATGAAATCATCGAGCAGGCCGAACGCGTCAAAAAGGGCTGGTTCCCGAAGAATCCCAAGCGTTTGGAATGAACGCGTCCTTTCGTGATGTACAATAATTGTATCGGCGGGTGCGCCCGCATGGGGCGACCGTCGCGAAGACAAGGTGCTCCGACAATGAAAGTGGTTTTTGTCCTGCCGCCGTATGACTACTCGCGGTCGGTGGGCAATACGCGCAAGAAGGCCCAGATTGGGCTGCTGCCGCCGCTGGGCGTCGGCTATCTTGCGGCCTATCTTGAAAGCCGGGGGCACAGCGCGGCGCTGGTGGATGCCGTGGCCGAGCAACTGGACGTGGCGGCCGCCGCCGCCGCTGTGGCGGCGCAGCGGCCCGGCGTGGTTGGCATTTCCTCATTCACCACGCTCACGCCGAACGACGCCTATGCGATGGCGCGGGAACTTCGCCGGATATTGCCGGAGACGCCGCTGGTCATGGGCGGCCCGCATGTCACGTCGTTTGCACGAACGATCCTGCAGGAGTGCCCGGAAGTGGATGCGTTGATTCCCGGCGACGGTGAAATTCCGCTGGCGGACCTTGTTGACCGCGTCGCGGCGGGGCAATCCCTTGCTGACACGCCGGGCGTGCTGTATCGCGATGCTGCTGGCAACGTGGCCGCCGGTCCGCCCGCGCCTGTCGTGAAGGATATAGACATTTTCCCGCATCCCGCGCGGCACATCTACAAACATCACCTCTATCTCCCCCTGCCGAGCCTGAGCGCGCGGCGTCCCGTCACCTCGGCCATCACGGCGCGGGGCTGTCCGTGGGCGCGGTGCCGGTTCTGCTACCAGGGCGGGGAATTCGCCTCGCCCTATCGCCGGCGTTCGCCGGAAAATGTGGTGGACGAACTCGGCCGCCTCGCCAAAGATGGGGGCATCCGCAACATCGTCTTCTGGGACGACAATTTCTGCTTCATGCCGAAATGGATTGAGGCGTTTTGCGACGCATTGGACCGCGAGCGCCTGGGGCTGATCTGGTCGGTGCTTTCACGCGTGAATACGGTGACGCCGGAGATGCTGCGCCGCATGGCGGCCTCCGGCTGCTACAGCATCCAGTATGGCATCGAGTCGGGCCACCAGGGCATGCTTGACCTGGTGAACAAGGGGCACACGCTCGAACAATGCCGCAATGCGGTGCGCTGGGCCAAGCGGGCGGGCATGGACACCCGCGCGTTTTTCGTCATCGGCTTTCCCACGGAAACGCCTGAAATGTCCGAGAATACCATCCGCTTTGCTTGTGAACTGAACGTGGACTACGCGGTTTTCTTTTCATACCATGTGCAGCCGGGCACCTCGCTGGCGGAACTGGCGCTCTGCGAAGGACGCTGCGGTGACTACCTCGCCCAGCAACGCCCATCCTACGTGCCCAACACCTATCCCAGCATGGACGCGCTGGACCGCATGGTGAAGACCGCTTACCGCCGCTATTATTTCCGGCCTGCTTACATGGGCCGCGCACTGTGGCGGCTTGTGAAGCATCCCTCGCTCATTAAGAATCACCTGATGGGTCTGTACTATTGGGCCGGGCTGATGGCGGCGCGCTGAGGCCGCTGTCCCGCCAGGGACTGCCTACAAGGTCAAGTAAATCCGGCACAACGAAGACCCCTTCCGCCCGCAGTGCCGCAGCGGCGGCACGCGCTGCCGCCGGGTCTGTCTGCACGAACAGCGCTTCGACCAGCGGCTCCCAGCGCCCGATGACTTTCGGGTCGGCTTGA
>CAZLII010000651.1:0-2941 GCA_964559065.1 uncultured Nitrospirales bacterium
GGAAACGCTGTCATCCGTTCTGTTTCTTCGATGGCTCACCTCCTGTTGTTCTTGGGCCTGTGCCCATGCTCTTATCTATTATAACGCTCATCTTGCGCTAAAACATCCTTCGCATGTTGCTCACGAGAACGTTGTTCACGCTTCAGCGTGCCGGAGTCCAAGGCACCCTTGTTTGCTCTGCATGCTGAAGCATGAACAACATACTGTACGTTGATAACGCTCTTGTACGTTGTTCACGCTTCAGCGTGTGTTTTTCATTTCTCGCCCGCGCCCTGAGCGACCACCTCATATAATACCCGTCCGTTGGTCGCCAGTTTCGCCACGGCCCATGTCGTCGCTTTGGGGTCGGAAAATCGGAACAAGATGTCCTGGCTGCCGAATGGGGGGACAGACACCGCCGCACGGCGCGGAAAAATGCTGATTTCCGAAATAACACCGATTTCCGGCCAGAATTCACTGGGTGCAATCAAATCCAGGAAACCTTCTGCTGTAATGCCGCTCCTGTTCGATACGGTCACTTTCACCTGTGATTCGTTGCGGAAAGCCTGCATGGCAAAGGGGGCTTCCATCGGCATCAGCACATCGCGATAGACTTGGCCATCAACGGAGGTCCAAACCGCAATGGCGCTCGCTTCACCAACCCCCGTGGCAGCGATGATATTTATCTCTTTTTGAAAGAATGTGTTTGGTTTTATGTGGTAAGCGAACTGGCTTGGCCCGATACTCCAATCCTGTGACGCCTCCACATGCACCACCCCTTCCAAGGTCCTGTCCACGGTATTGTTCGCCACAATGACCTCGACTTTAGGGTTTTCTTCCGAGAGAGCACCCTGAATCAACAGGGAAATCGGGTGATTGCCGATGGGCGCGGTTCCGGCGTTATGCAGCCAATGGCGCGTATAAACAGGACCGTGGGGATCAGCAGTCCGGGCAAGGACACTTGGATCGCCTGGAGCAAACCTGCCGGAAGTCAAAACCCACAAAGATGTTACGCCAAAGCCGGGCAGACGACAGGCCAGATCGGAACCGCTTGCGGCCAATGCTTCGCCGGGTAGTTCCCGGCGATCGCTGTGCGCGGCCTTCAATAAGGACGCGAAAAACCGCAGATTGCCGTACCACGTTTCCCCAGTGCTTTGCCAGCCGCGCACGACAAAGCCGTTGCGGGGATGTTCCGATGCCGCCGGGAATTCCATCGCAGCATGTGGGTATCCCGGAACTTTCACCGCGCTGACGATGAATCCCGGACGGTCCACCTCGACGAATCCGTGTCTGCCGGGAAGACGACCGGGCCGGGCCTCGACCGTCGTGACGTGAAACTGTTCGCTGAAGGCGGTGGCGCCGCCGGTCACATCAGCCCCGCGCCAGTCGTCCTCGAACGGAAGCAGGGCATAGCGAAAACGTTGAATGGGCGTGGGGGAGAGGCCGAAGGGTTCCCCGCCCCGCGCCAGCACCATGGTCAATGTGCCATCCTCAGCCGCGCTGCACAGTTTTGTCCCCGGAAAAAGCACCGCCATGCCCCGCGATGTCGGCGATGATGGCGCATCATTCAGGTACGCGGAAGGGGCCAGGGGATATGTGCCGTGTCGCGCCACCGCTGCCGCGAAATCCTCGGCGAGCGCTGCGGCGCGTTCTGGGAGCAGCGCAGCGAATACAAGAGTCGGGAGGGTATCGTCTTTGGATGAGGTCCACGAATGACGCACCAGCATTGCCGCGCCCTGTTCGATGCGTTGGGAGAAGGCGATCAATGCCTCGCCGGACAAGGCATCCGCCACGGCGCCGCTAAGCGCGTTATGCGTGGGGCCGCCGATAACGACGGCCATGCCCATGCCTTGATGGAATTCGTCGGCGGTATCGGCGAGTTCCGTTGAGTCCGACCAAAGAAAATCGGGCTTCGGCGGCGTGTCCGAGCGGATGGCAGCGGGAATGCCGCGCCCTATGAACGCCTGAAGCACTTCGCGCGCGGCGCGTTCGAGAATCGCGTCATTACCATGCACAATGATTGCCGGGGCCAAGGGAACCATCCCGTCCGCGCCGATTTGGATGTGGTCATCAGGCGTAATGGCGGTCCATTGCGCGGCGGGATAAAGCCCCGCCCCCGCTGACACGTCGCGACCCTTTGACCGGAATTGCAGGGGATCATGGGACCATGTGCCTGCGATGGCGGCAAAACGCTCGCCGAAGCGCGGGGCGCAACCCTGTGCGGGAATCTCGAACGTGGCCGCCAGCATCCGGTCTTTCAATGACACATTTTCCAAGCGGACTTCACAGTCCACGCGCGGCACGCCCTGATACAACGTCACTTTCCTGACAAGGCGGCCCCCGCCGAAGGGCGTCTCGATCCGCAATTGCTGCATGCACTCGGTAACAATGGAACACACCGATGCCCCGCCCGAAGCGGTTGACGCCGCCACGCCCGTTGTCCAGAGTTCCCAGCCCCCATCCGTGCACCCAGCATCTTCATTCAACAGAATCATCCGATTCGCCGGGCCGGAAAGGTATTCCACGCCGGTGTCTTTGTTTTTAATGCTGACCAGGTCGCCCGTGGCGGGGTCGGCGCGAACGATGAACGTATCATTTTCGATCTGGGCGTCGCGCTGTTCCGATGCGCGCGGGACCATGCCTTCCGGCACAAAATAGTACGTGCGATATCCCATGCCGGGGACATTGCCCGCCACGAATCGGATGCGCGCCGAGGTGATCAGGCGGTCGCGCTGTGTTTGAATGCGATCGGCATAGAAGGGGGTTCGGTTGCCGAATTCGTCCACGATGGAAAAGCCCTCGACAGCGGGGGGCGTCACCACGATTTCACATGCATCAGTGCGCGGGCGCGCGGTGGGATTGAAAACCACCAATGCGCGAAGCCCCGGCGCATCCGGAATTCCCATGTAATTGTCGCAAGCCAGGAAGCGATAAAAAAGGCGATAAATAGTGCAGCAGCAGG
>CAZLII010000652.1:0-2929 GCA_964559065.1 uncultured Nitrospirales bacterium
CTGACGATCTGAAAACAGCGCGACTCAAAAGCGAGCGGTGCGGGCAACGCTGCCGGATCATTGAGATCAGGCCGGATGTTGAAGGTGGCGGGGTCCTTGCCCGCAGCGGCGGCCAAGGCGGCCAGCGTCCGGAACGGCCGGCGGGTGATGACTTTGCGGGCGTCTTCGACGGACACGTCGAGCACGGCGGCCATCACCTCGGCCGGAGCGGCGTTAATATTGATGAATCCAACGGGATTGCCATGGTCCAGAACGGAGTATGTCGTCACATGCGCGGGGTTGACGTCGTCATATTGCTCGCGCGTGAGCAGGCCGCGCGCCGCCAGGTCACCGGGGTCCAGCAGCCATTGCCGGTGCGCTTCCTCATCACTCTCGGCGAACCCCGCGCCGCGCGGCAGGCTGGCGGCAATGGCGCGCGCGGTCGCGCCGTCCACCCCAAGAATCATCTGCAACACGCTGGCGGGCGCATGATTCAGGTTCACCTTCGCGCTCTCATCGGCGATGGTGACATTGGCGTAGACGCGGCGCCGGTCGGACGCCTCGCGCGTGGGCGTGCCGTCGGCGAGCGCGCCGGAATACACCGGAAAATCATATCGCTTCGCCTTGCCGACCACCTGATGGCTCTGCCGGTTGTCCAGGGCGCGTTCGAGTTCGGCGAGGGCGGCCTGGAACCCCGCCGTGGCGGCCTGGCGCGCACGGGCTTCGGCGAGCAGCATGTCGGCTTGGGCGACTTCCAGGTTCATCCGGCGCACGTAGAGCATGCCGAGTGTGCTGAATAGCGCCAGCAGCGAAATGGCGATCACCAAGGCCATGCCCCGGCGCCGGGCGCGTTCGTTTCTGTATGTCCGCAAGATCATGTTCATGGCACAAACAGGTCAAAGACCGCCTTCCGCGCGACTTGTTCCCAAGGGCGATCGGGATGGACCACGGCCAGGCTGACCCGCACCGCCTTGGGCATCTCCGGCCGGTCCCAGCCGGTGCGCCAGCCCCCGCCGTCATGAAATTCCACGCGCATGGCCGCCACGCCTTCGGCGATCATCTGGCGCGCGCCGGCAGGCGCCGCTTCGTCCAGCGGACCGAGGGTCCGCACCAGCGCGGGCGTCGCCCCGCTTCGGTCAATGTGGTACATGACAGCATACCGTTCCGGCAGTCCGCTGTGCGGGTCCACCGCCTCAATCGGCGCGACAATCACATCGCTTTCCAAGCGCTGCACGCCGAAACGCAGGTGCGCGCCGGAGACCGGCGTTTCTTCATACCGTTCTTCGCCGCGCAGGGGCGCGCCGCCGCGCGTATATGCGATCACCCGCCCGAAATCCTGGCGCATGGCCGCGAAAACATTGTCCGCGGTGCGGCTCAAATCCAGGCGCAGATTCGCGACCCGCCACTGATCGCCCACGCGGAAAAAAAGGCTGACGCCGATGGTGGTCAACACGGACATCACCGCCAGCACCGTCAGTAATTCAATCAGGGTGAAACCGTATGCCCGGCGCGCGCGTTTCATGATGCCTGCGCCTCCGTCGCCTGTGCGGGTGGCGTCTCCGGCGACGCCGCCGCCACGGGGCGCACCCGCGCGCGGGGCACACACGATGTGAGTGAGAGCATCTGGGGCCGCCCCGCATCCGTCCAGTGAATGGATACCGTCACCTCATAATAAGCCGCGTTTGGATCGGGCAGACGCCCTTCCGCCCGCCAGCGAAACTGGTCATAAACCACCGATTCCCGACGATGCGGCGTTTCCATAGTGGGCATCGCTTTCGGTGCTTCGCACGGCACGCCTGCCTTCGGATCATCCGGCCCGGCGGTGACAGGGAAACGCTGTCCTTCCGGCGCCACGGGCACATGCCACAGGTAGCGTTCCGGCGAACGCAGGATGTCCCCCATCTGTTCCTCGGCCAGTTGCGTCGCCACCGTCCGGTCCCGGGCCGTCTTCGCCAATCGCACGCTGGAACCGTACATGGACAGGAAGACCGTCCCGGCGACGCTGATCACCCCCAACGCCACAATAAGTTCCACCAGCGAAAAACCACGCCTATGCTCCCGATGCGCGGCTCTGTAATGGCGGCACTGAAGACCCATCGCAATCCTTCCTGATGCGACCACCCCAACGCAGGCTTTCGCAGAAGCCATCTCAGGATGCGCTTCCGACCTGCCTCCTTCCACCGCGCTATCGTACCCCGAAACGCGCAGATTGTCAACTGTCCGAAAACACGTCACGAAAAGTTTTGAGTTCTGGAGTACAGGCTTTAGCCTGTGGGGTTTTGGAGTACAGGCTTCAGCCTGTGGGGTTTTGGCGTACAGGCTTTAGCCTGTGGGGTTCTGGAGTACAGGCTGAAGCCTGTACTCCAGAACTCCGGCGTAAACCAATCGCCTCGACAGACAGTCAAAGAAAATGTTTGATGGTTCGCGAAAATTGCAACGGAAAGGACACCACATGCGTCGAACGCTCCGATTGACGATAGCGCTGGCGTTGCTGTGGACGCCGATGGCGGGCGCGGCGGCGGAATTGCGGACGCTGCTGATCCTGCACACGAACGACCTGCATGATCATCTCCGGCCCGGCTATGACGGACTCGGCGGCATGCCGTATGTGGCGGGCTATGTCCGGCAGGTGCGCGCGGAACGCAGCGATGTGCTGCTGCTCGACGCCGGCGACGTGATGGAAAAGGGCGACCTGGTCGCCTATCGGACGCAAAGCCGGATCATGTACGAGGCGATGGGCCGCATCGGCTACGACGCAACCACGGTGGGCAACCACGACCTGGCCTATGGCGTGGACCATCTCCGGAAATGCGCGGCCCTCGCCGCCAACATGGCGCTGCTCTGCCTCAATTATCTGCGCCCGGACGGCACGCGCCATTTCGACGCGTCGCGGGTCTTCACGGTGAACGACGTCAGGGTCGGGGCCATCGGCATGACCATTCCCAAAGGC
>CAZLII010000653.1:0-2927 GCA_964559065.1 uncultured Nitrospirales bacterium
CGCGGGAGCGCCGCGGTGGTGCGTTACACCGCAGGAGCGGTGTAACGAGGGAATAGGAATCCGTGCGGGTGTGCGCGTTCATTTTTAATTTCCCAATCGGATGCCGTACACTAGGGTCATCCGGCGTGTATTTTGGCAAAGAGGCGCGGCGCATCATGGACCAATCGCGAGTGACAGCCCTGTTGGAAGCGGTGGCGGGCGGGCAATTGTCTGCGGCGGATGCTGCGGAACGGCTGCGGGCGTTGCCCTATGAGGATTTGGGCTTCGCCAAAATCGATCATCACCGCCACCTGCGCAAGGGCTATCCGGAGACGATTTTCTGCGCCGGGAAAACCCCGGAACAGGTGGTGGGCATTGTGGACCGCATGCGCGCCCACGGGAGCAATGTCTTCGGGACGCGCTGCGCGCCGGAGGTGATCGCGGCGGTGCTGGCGGCGCATCCCGACGCGGCGCATCACGAAGCGGCGCGGGCTTTCACCATTGTTGTGGACCCGCCGGAACTGCTCGCCGGCTATATCGCGGTGGTGTGCGCGGGCACGGGCGACATTCCGGTCGCGGAGGAGGCGGTGGTCACCTGTGAAATGTTCGGCAACAAGATCGAGCGGGTCTATGATGTGGGCGTTGCGGGCATTCACCGGCTCTTTGACCAGCGCGGGCGGCTGGAAGGCGCGAATGTCGTCATCGTCTGCGCGGGCATGGAAGGCGCGCTGCCCAGCGTGGTGGGCGGGCTGGTGCATCGCCCGGTGATCGCCGTGCCCACGAGCATCGGATACGGGGCGAATTTCGGCGGCATCTCGGCGCTGCTGGGCATGCTGAACTCGTGCGCGGCAGGGCTGACCGTGGTCAACATTGACAACGGCTTCGGCGCAGCGGTGGCCGCCGCCACCATCAACCGGGCCATCAACGGCAAGTGACGGCGATGAAGACGCTTTACCTGGACTGTTTCAGCGGCATCAGCGGCGACATGAGCGTGGGCGCGCTCCTCGACGCCGGGGCCGATTTCGAGACCATCCGCGATGCGCTGGATTCGCTCGGCGTGGACGGATTCCGCGTCGCCGCCGAAAAGGTCAACAAGAACGGCATCATGGCCACGCAGTTCCGCGTCATTCAGGACGCGGACGCGAAACATCCCCACCGCCATCTGCGCCATGTGGTGGAAATCATCATGCGCGGGAATCTGCCGGAATCCGTGAAAGCGGCTGCCGTGGCGACGTTCCAGATCATTGCCGAGGCGGAGGCGGCGGTGCATGGCACGACCTTGGAAAAGGTTCATTTTCATGAAGTGGGCGCAGTGGATTCGATTGTGGACATCGTCGCCGCGCAGTATGCGCTCCACCTGCTCGGCGTCGAGGCGGTGTACGCGTCGGCGCTGCCCGTGGGCGGCGGGACGGTGTCCTGCGCGCACGGCGTGTTGCCCGTGCCCGCGCCCGCCACTGCGATCATTCTCCAGGGCAAGCCGACCTATGGCGGCGGGGCGCAGTGTGAACTCGTCACACCGACCGGCGCGGCGCTCGCCGTGCAATGGGCGCGGTCCTTCGGCGACGCGCCGCTGATGCGCGTGGAACGGGTCGGCTACGGCGCGGGCGCGCGCGACCTGCCCGACCGCCCCAACCTGCTCCGGGTGCTCATCGGGGAATCGGACGCGCCGGTCGCGGCGCGGGAGTCGGTGCTGGCGGTCGAGGCGAACATTGACGACATGAACCCGGAATTGTTGCCGCCGCTGATCGCGGCGCTGCTGGATGCGGGTGCGCGCGACGCGTTTCTGACGCCCGTCATCGCCAAGAAGGGGCGTCCCGCCCATTGTGTGACGGCGCTGTGCGACGATGCGGCGCTGGGCCGGGTAACGCAGACCCTCTTCGCACATTCCACCACATTGGGGCTGCGCATGCGCCGCGAACAACGCATCGTGCTGGAGCGGCGCTGGGAGCGGGTGCGCACGCCGTGGGGCGCGGTGCGCGCGAAGGTCGGCGTGCTCGACGGCGCTGTCCGCAATGCCGCCCCGGAATTTGAGGATTGCCGCGCGCTGGCGGAAGATGCCGGCGTGCCGGTGCGCGTAGTCTATGACGCGGCGCTCGCCGCCGCCATCAAAGGAGAATTCGAGCATGGCTGAACGAATCGCCGTCTATCCCGGAAGTTTCGACCCGCCCACGCTGGGCCACCTGGACCTCATCAACCGCGCTACGCGGATTTTCGACCGCGTCATCGTGGCGGTGGCGCGCAACCACGCCAAGAGCGCCATGTTTACGGTTGATGAGCGCATGGAGATGCTGCGGGAATTGACGGCGGCGATTGCGAATGTGGAAATAAGCAGTTTCAAGGGCTTGACGGTGGACTATGCGTGCGAATGCGGCGCCATTGCCCTCATCCGGGGGCTGCGCGCCATCTCCGATTTCGAATTTGAACTGGGTCTCGCCATCAACAATCACAAACTGAATCCCGAGATGGACACCGTGCTTCTTATGCCCAGTGAGCCGTATCTCTTTCTGAGTTCCCGGCAGGTGAAGGAAATAGCGAGTTTCGGCGGAAAAATTGATCACTACGTCACCCCGGAAGTCGAACGCCGCATCCGCGAACGCTTCGCCCAACAGGGCGACGCGCCCTGAGATGTTCCCACCCCCGGGTCTTTCGGTTTTACGCCAAATGGGGACAGTCGGACATGAGGCTTTGGCTCTCCCGTCAACGATGAAAATACGGGAAATTTTCAAGGCAGCGTTGTCATTTCGAGCGTAGTATTGTCATTTCGAGCGCAGCGAGAAATCTTCGCCACAGGCCAGGATTTCTCGGTCGCTGCGCTCCCTCGAAATGACAGAGGCAGTCGGACATGAGGCTTTGGCTCTCCCGTCAACGATGAAAATACGGGAAATTTTCAAGGCAGCGTTGTCATTTCGAGCGTAGTATTGTCATTTCGAGCGCAGCGAGAAATCTTC
>CAZLII010000654.1:0-2920 GCA_964559065.1 uncultured Nitrospirales bacterium
GTTATAACCCATCGCGCCAGCAGAAAAATACTTGACTTTTGCTTGACACTGCGCTCGTGTTCGCTTAAGAAAGCCAAAAGCATAAATTTACTCAAAGCCCAGTGCCTTTTTATTGATCGTGTGAATGTTTCTGGATTCCCGCTTTCGCGGGAATGACGGATTGCGGGACGCGTTATGTTATTACGGTCTTTCCCGCATAAGCGAGAATCCAGTAAAACAAAATTTCGAAATAAACCGAACACGAATGCTTGACACTCCCTTGAGCATTTGTGTGCCGCTGTCGCCGAAATTTTGCTCCGCTGGAGTCCCATGTGCGCGGGAATGACGGCTGAAACAAGGCGTTTACGAAAATGGGTCATTCTCATGCGAACCGGAATCCGAAATAATTTGTGCAATCGTTGCGTTGGGCTTAAACATTGAGCATGAATTTGCTATGAAGATCGCTGACAAAACACGAACGCTGTCTTTATAAAATTGGTGTGCATTGGTGTCCATTCGTGGTTTACTATTGCGAAAAACACTGAATGTCCAAATTGAAACATTCTACAGGCAAGTTGCTATGACAACCCAAATCTTTGGACAAAAAGCCATGCGGAGAAGGAAACAAAAATGAAACACAAATTTTTGCCAACAGTGACGATCATGGTTGTGGTTGTGGTGTTTTGCAGCACGGCGCCGTGGGGACAGCCTGCACCACTGGACACGCTGGCGCGCACCGCCGATCCAAATGTGCAGTACGGCATCACCGAGCGGCTTTCCACCCCCAAAACCATTATCTTTTCCGCGTCGCCCGACAGCATCCTGGCGGATGCGGAGGAATGGGCGCGGCGCGGCATCAATGCGTTTTTCATGGATTACGTGGCGCGGGAATGGTCGGACAACATCTGGGCGAAGGACGGCAAGCCCTGGGCCATCGGCGAGTCGGACGAGACCTTCCAGAAGGCGCGCCGAGCCAATGAATTGTGCAGGCGTATAGGATCGGAAACATTCCTAAAGATTGCCTTTGACCATTACTTTGAATGGTTCAACGACCTGGCCTGGCAGCAGGCGTATCACAATTTCCGGCAGTTTGCGATATTCGCCCGGGAGACCGGCTGCACCGGCATGGCGCTGGACGTCGAATATGTGGGCAAACAGTACAGTTTTGACTGGGAGGGTTACGACTACAACGGCTACACCCGGCGCGATCTCACGGAAAAAATCCGCGAGCGGATGCTGAAAGTTATCCAGGTCCTGTACGACGAATTTCCGGACATGGTCTTCCTGACTTTCCCGGAACAGGGTTTGAGTCTCGGACAAATCATCCACACGACATGGATTGAGGAGGCGGCGCGCCGCAACGCGCCCGGCGGCGTGCATTACTGCACCGAACACACTTACCGCAATCCCAACATCCGGCATATGTTCGCGTATGCGTGGGCCGTGCATCAGTTGTTTCACCGGCTCCTGAGCGAAACGGCTTGGAAATACTGGACCGAGAGATGCTCCATCTCCATCGGCGTATGGCCTTTCGGATTCGATCATCAGGCGGTGCACAAGCCGGGCATGTCCGTCGAGGAGTTCCGCCAGGGATTCGCCGGCTCGCTGATGCTTTCCAACCGCTACAACTGGATTTACAGCCACAACTGCTATGAGCAACTCATCGGTCGGGGACGCGATAAATACTCCGGCGACGCGCCGCTGGACGACTATCTGGCAATAATCGCCGACAAGCAGATGGCGGTTGACGACAACTACATCACGCTTGCGCGTGAATTGCGTGGGGCCGAGGTGCGCGACTATTCACAATCGCTTGGTTTCATGCCTGCCCTTACCTTTGCCGGGCCGCAGGATATGCCTTCCATGCGCGTGATGCCCAGCGCGTTTACCGAACCCTCGGTGCTGGAAGAGGCGTGGCGCACAGCCCTGGATTACTACCGTGGCGAAGCAATCAACGTACAGGCACTGTACCAGACGCAAATGCACTGGCTGGTGCTGGGGCCTTTCCCCAATGCACCGGATTTCCAGGGACATCACAGCGAATACCCGCCGGAACGCCGGATTGATTTGGATGCGGAATATGAAGGCGTTGACGGCCCGATTCGCTGGCGGGAATGCCGCCAGGGGGAACCGCGACTATCCGTGGACTTCACCAAGGTCTTCACTCCCACGGAACATGTCACCGCCTATGCCTTATGCTATGTCATCAACCCCGAAGAACGCCCTGTGCAGATTCGCCTCGGCACAAACGATGCCGGGAAATGCTGGCTGAACGGCACCCTGATCTTCGATTATCCCCATGAAGGCACGGCCTTCCTCGATCGCGACATCATCCCCGCGACCCTGCCCAAGGGTGTCAGCACGATTCTGCTGAAAATCAGCAACGGGCAGTTGAATTGGGGGTTTGTCTTCCGCATCACCGATGAAACAGGCCGCCCCATCCGCGATCTTGAATTCAGCATTCAAGCGCCATAGTTTGGGGATAAACAGGATGGTGCATCGCGCCGTGCAATCCCTCCATGTTGTAAAAAATACCTATGCTAATTGTAACGGGAGATAGTCAGTTTTTGTCCGGCATTGGTCCGGCGCAGTAGCCGTCTTCGGTGAATGGGTCATCCGGGCAGGGGTGGTATCCGCCGGTGTTGTAGAATTGGATGAGCCGGAGGAGTTCGGAAAGGCTGATCAGCCAGTTCTGCGGATTGTAGTCGCCGGCATGGGGCGCGCAGGATTGGTCTCCAACTGATCCGGGGGCGTAGCCGTCTTCGGTGCTTTCGGGCGGATCTGCGCAATGGTAGCCGCCGGAATTGTAGAACTGGATAACGCGCAGCAGTTCCGACAGGCTGATACGTCCGTCGTTGTTCTGGTCCGCAGAATGCGGATTTTCATACAGGTCCCCCTGACCCTCGCCTTCGCCCTCGCCCTCGCCTTCGCCCTCGCCCTC
>CAZLII010000655.1:0-2917 GCA_964559065.1 uncultured Nitrospirales bacterium
CGCGCGGGGCTGGCCTCGTGGCTGTATGGCAATGTGGGCATCCGGATTCTCTCAAATGGCGGGGCGACGGTGGTGCCGATATCCATGCAGGTGGCCGCCACCATGCTCGTAAACCCCACCGACTTTTCCCTGGCCCCAACCGCGACGCAGGCGGCCTTCACCGTCCGCAACATCGGTGCGAGCGCCATAAATTGGGAAGTGCTCTACTTGGGAACATCATTGGACCCGGTGGACGCAACGCCCCTTCCTGCGGATATTCAGGTGACGCCCAATCCGGGCACAACCGCGCCGGGGCAGGCCACCGCCGTAAGCGTGCAATGGGGGGCGGGACGTTCTGATTTCAATTTGGTGGTTCGTTCCGTTGCGGGAAGCGCCGTGCTGCGCATTCGATTCGGCGCGGCACTCGAAGGTTTGATTGTACAACCCGCCGTATTGACGCTCTACGTGGATCCCGCATCGTTGTCTGAAGGCGGGGGGGAGCAGGCCGCATCGAGACTGGCCATTGCCAACGCGGGCGCGGTGACCAAATCCTGGACCATTTCGCTGGTATCGCGCATCAATCCGGGCATCTCCCCAGCGATCAGTATTTCGCCCGGCAGCGGGAGCACCGGCGCGGGGCAACTGAGTGAAGTCCTGGTGCGGGTAACGGACCCGACAAAAGTGGAGATCGGCAGTGGCAACTATGATCTGATGGTGCAGTCGGGCGGCAGTTTCCTGGTGGTGCCGATCGTGGTGGAACTGATGTCGCTGCCGAAGATCGCCGTTTCAGAGCCGCCCCAACCGGATGTCGCGCGCCCAACGATTGTTCCTATTGATGTGTTGGATTTCGGGCGCGAGCACATTCAGAAGACCTTCTGGATCGCCAATGTCGGCCCGCGCGATTCCCGTCTCTATTTCCGGATTTCACACGCTGGACAAGGCTCGGAGGAGGCCTTGATTGCCGACATCAGCCCATCGCAGGGCGGCGCCAACGGCGAAGACGGAAATGCTGAGGACTTCTTTCATCCGGAACTGGTCAATGTGCTGATTGACGGCGTGGCGGTGACGGTGACCATTGACCGGTCCAAACTCACAGAAGACGTTGAATTTCACGAGATCACGGTGGAAGCCGTGGACCAGGATTTTGAGGATGTGCTCGACGCGGTGGAGAAGAAAACCATCAGAATTCGCGTGGAGCGCATGCCCTTGACGGTGGAAGGGGCCATCAACCGAAGCCGTCCGCCGTATGTGATGCGCTTCGTATTCCTCTTGCGGGACACCCTGGGCAGGGCCATTCCCACGCGCACCCAGGAAGACTTGGATCGAATCCGGTTCACAGTGACCGAAGAAGGCATCCCGCTGGATTTGGATGAGACGAGCCTGTACATCACCGGACCGGACAATCTCCGGGTCAATCTCATGCTGATGCTGGATTATACCGGCAGCATGTACTTTGCGGGCACACGCGATGCCGTGAACCCGCTTGCCCCGGGGGAGGCAGTGGCGCAGGTCAAGGCGGCGGCGCGCCATTTTCTGGATGATCTGCCGCCGGGCTACCGCGTGGGATTGATGTACTATAACGACCGGCAGCAGCCCAACCGGCTGATTCACGCGCTTACCACGGACCGCGAGGCGCTGAAAGACGCCCTGGACCGCTTCACAATCCCGGCGGCGCAGTTTGGCGTTTCCACCATTTATGACGCCCTGAACGACGCCATTGCGCGGCTTGCCGCCGAAGACGCCGAGGATGTGCTTCCCTTCGATGATGCGGATATCCGGGCGATAGTCTTCATCACGGATGGTCAGGACAATGCCTCTGTGGCCGACGCCGATAATGTAAAGGGCGCGGCGACAGATGCGCGGGTGCGGCTGTATCCGGTGGGATACAGCGCGGGCGGCCCGGTGAACAACAAAGACATGCTGGTCCTGGCGAGTGAGACCGGCGGTCACCTTTTCACTGCGGGCAATGTGCGCAATCTCACGCGCCTGCTGGGGAATGAAAAGGGCCTTTCGCTGGAATCGGCGGACGGCGGCCTGAATACGGTCCGGTTCCGCGTGGTGAATGTCGGCGAGACGACGCTGTTGTGGAATGCCGTTGTGGAAGACGGCTCGCCGTGGATAACGAATTTATCGCCGGTTTCCGGGGCGGTGGCGCCGGGCGGCGCAACCTTGGTGACGGCCCAGGTGAATTCGGCCATGGTATCGCCCAATCAGGCCGTACTCGGAATCATCCACATTGCGTCGGACAATGGGGAAGGCGTCGCCTCCATCCGCATGGAAGTCGGGGCGGACAATGCGTTGCCCGAAGCGTTGACGTTGGAATTATGGGATGAACCCGGCCGGATTTGGGCGGAATTGCAGCATCAACTGGTCTTGACTTATGTGACCCCGCGCCAGACCGGCGGGCGATATTCGATTCGCGTGGAATACACACAGCCCGACGGTACTGACATCACGGGATTCTTTGAGGAAGACGGCGTTTTCTATCCCGGCGATGTGTTGGCCGGTCAGATTGCCCTGCGCACTTCAGGCATTCAACAAGTTCTCGGCGAAACCGACCCCGATGAAGCGGTGCGGGCGGAAGTTTATGTGCGCACAGACTATGTCCCCAGGGACGTAACCCGGTTCCGCATGCGATTTTTCCTCAGCGCGCCGGATGATGCGCCCGCGGCGGCGCTGTCCGCGCTGGCCGCGGCGCAGATGTGGGTGGAACTGGCCCCGGACGGCCTGTTGATTACCGATGATCCGTTCCAGCCGACGTGGCGTCTCCTGGAACAAGGCGACGGCATTTACAATCTGCTTACGGCGCAGGATAACCCATTGCCCTATGCTTCCTTCGGAAATCTTCTGAAGATCACCGTCACTGGCCTGGGTGGTTATGTTGCGGCGGCGCTGTCCGCGCTGGCCGCGGCGCAGATGTGGGTGGAACTGGCCCCGG
>CAZLII010000656.1:0-2914 GCA_964559065.1 uncultured Nitrospirales bacterium
TTCTCAATCATTCCTATACATGGCCTGGACAAAACCGCCCCGCATCAAAGGCAGTACACAAAAATTCATAACCGTTGCAAGGCTCCCCGTGTTTTCCCCGTATCAGGTGTTCAATCCGCCGGTGACCATCAGGGCCTGCCCCGTGATATACGAGGCCAGCGGCGACGCCAGCAGCAGAATCGCCCCAGCCGCTTCCGCGGGCGTGCCCGCGCGCCCCAATGGAATCAGCATGCTAATCATGCCCTTCATATGACCGGGAATGCCCAATTGCACCTCTTCTCCCGCCACCACGATTTTCTCGCCGGATTCCTGGTCCTGGGTGAGCCGGGTGTCAATATACCCAAACGCAATTGCATTGCAACGGATGCCGAACGGTCCCCATTCCTTGGCCACTGTTTTGGTCAAGCCGATGATGCCGCTCTTCGCCGTGCTGTAATTCGCCTGGCCGACATTGCCGTTTACCCCAGAAGTCGATGAAATATTGATGATGCATCTGGGTTCCAGCGTCTTTCCCGCGGCCTTCTCCGCTTTGGCCGCTTCGCGCATGTACGGCGCAGCGGCGCGGATCAGGCGGAACGGCGCAAGATTGTGCACATCAATCATCGCCTGAAACTGCTTGTCGCTCATCTTGTGAATCATGCCGTCCCACGTATAGCCGGCATTGTTCACCAGAACATTCAACTTTCCATACGCGGCGATTGTCTTCGACATGATCTCTTCGGGAAACGCCGGATCGGTCACATCGCCCGTCACCACCAGGGCATCGCCGCCCGCCGATTTAATGGCCGCCGCTGTTTCCTCCGCCGGTCCTGCATCCAAGTCGCTGACGACCACCTTCGCGCCATGCTCGGCGAAGAGATGCGCCGCAGCCGCGCCGATGCCCCTGCCCGCGCCGGTAATGATTGCCACTTGATTGTCCAACAATTTTGTCATGAGGTGCTCCTCCCTGGGTTGATCCAGCGGCGATCATACACGAAACTATGGGGGATTTTCTCTTGTCTAAGACGCATAGCATTCCGACGCAGAAAACACGCTGGAAAGGTAAAGACGACATGCAGGCATGGAAAACAGTGTTTGTTGCAGTGGCATTATTGACGGCGCTTCAAACCGGCCTCGCTGACGAGAAAAAGTCCGAGCCTGTGGAAAAAGCCTCTGTAGGGGCGCGATTTTTCTCGCAATGTATCCTGCTGGGCGCGCATCGCGGCGGACGCCACGTGTGGCCGGAAAACACCGTTCTCGCCTTTTCCCAAGCGGCGGCGCGCTGGCCGGATGTCCTGCTCGAGGGGGACCTTCTGCTTTCCAGAGACGGTGAAGTCGTGGTTATTCATGATCTGACGGTTGACCGCACCACGAACGGACAGGGCCTCGTGAGCGACCTGACGCTTGAGGAACTGAAGCAGTTGGATGCCGCCAGTCACTTCACCACCGACGGCGGCCTGACCTATCCCTATCGGGGAACCGGCGTCACTATACCCACCCTGAAGGAAGCGCTTGCGGCCGCCCCGAACCATCTCTTTCTCTTTGAAATGAAGGAGGCGGCGGGCATTGCCGAGGAGACAGTGCAGGTGATCCGCGACGCCCAAGCAACCGACCGCTGCATCCTCGCATCCGTCAGCCCCCTGGCCATGCGCTGGGTGCGCGACAACGCCCCGGAAATCGCCACCTGCTATGATTACGTTGAAGCGATGCGTATGCTGACCGTCTATCGGGAGGGCGATTGGGAAGACTACGCGCCCGTGGCGCAGATGCTGGCCATCTCCACCGGGCTGGAACAGCGCTTTAACATTACCGACGAAGAAGTCAACGCCATCCGCAAAAAGGGAATTCTGTATCTTGTATTCACTGTAAATGACCGGAAGGAAATGAAGCGCCTTTTGCTTCGTGGGATTGACTGCGTACTCACCGACTATCCGGATGTTCTGGAAGAAGTGATCCAGGAAGTGAAAGAACCATCTGCGCCCGCTCCCGATTAACCCCCAGCAAAACAGATGTTTCCGCTGCAACCCCTACACGCCGTATTGACGACGTCTGTCTATGCGTTCCCGAACAGCCATGCGCTGGCGCGCGTCTTTCATTACCGGCTGCTGTGCTCCTGAGATGGTGGTCAATTTCTTCACGCGACGCCGACGTTTCTCCTCGGTGAGCCGATGCACGTCCAACTTCCCATCCACGGATTCTTTCGCATTTCCGGCCAGCGCTTCGCGCAGTTCCCGAATGGCCTGCGCGCATTTCAGGTCCATCTTGGTCAGACACTCCATGCACAGCCGCATGCGGACGTTCATGGCGGGCGCCCCGCATTGCCCGCACGGCACCGGATCGGCGAGATCGGTGTTCTGCAGGCGCCCCTGATGCAGCATGCGCAGCACGCATGCCAGATCAACGACGGCCGCTTCCGCAGTCTGCTCCACGCTAAGCCCCGGCGTTTCGGAAAGCGCCTGGCTGATCTTCGCATAATCGGCCTCTTCGTCCGCTTCGCACCGATGGCAGACAACGGCCTGAATCATTGAATACAGCCGACCGCACCGTGGGCATTTTGTGATACGTGGCATCATAGGCCACCTCCCCATATCCTTTTTAATCATACCATGAAACTGGCAAAAAGGGTAACACTTGAGGCGTATGGTGCAGAGATGGGTCTGACGTCGCACCGCTCTTATACCCGTCGTTGCGCGTCCCACGCCGAAGGCGGCGTGGGACGCGCGATGACGAAAAGAACGTGTAATGTGTGTTGACTCCAATGGTTACGCCAGTCAGTTAAACAGTTACCCCTTTTGTCATTTCGAGTCCCCCACCGCCTCCCGCGGCAATTCGCAAAAGAAAGCGGATGTACTTTCGCAACATTTTAGCCAAATGAACTCCGTGCTCAGTAGTAAATCCCGTTGTTGGGTATTTGCGGTGGCCTTGGGCGACGATT
>CAZLII010000657.1:0-2890 GCA_964559065.1 uncultured Nitrospirales bacterium
TTGTGAGTTGAAGCCCTGCTCGCCCTGAGTGGCGCGCGTGTTGGCGATGATGAACACCGCGCCGGAAAATGCCACCGGGATGAGTTCGTATTCGTAGGTGCGGCAATCGAGAAAGAGCGCGCATCCGGCGCGGCCGCATCGCGAGATGAACTGATCCATGATGCCGGTGCTCAGGCCAAGGAAATGATTCTCGACCCGCTGTCCCAGTCGGGCCGCGGCCGGTCCGTCCAGACGGAACCCGCCCAGGGACTCGAACATGCGCAGCGCGGCCATTTCGAGCGCGGCGTAACTGCTCAGACCGCAAGAGACATGCACATCGTCCTGGATCATGAGGTCTGCGCCGGTCAACGGATGCCCCAGTTTGGCCAGTTCATCGGCCACCCCAATCACATAGTCCATCCACGGAGCCTCGGGTTGACGCAGACGAAGGTCGAGGTCGGCGACACAACGCGCATCCATATTCGCGGCCCAGGCGTTCAAGCGGCGGTCGGGGCGGCGCGCAGCAAGAATCCAGGTTGCCTGTTCCAAGGCCATTGGCAACACATAGCCGTGGTTGTAGTCGGTGTGTTCGCCGATGATGTTGACCCGGCCGGGCGCGCGGACGATGGTCTCCGGGGCGCGTTGAAATTCCCGCTCAAATTCCTTGCTTGCGTTTTCCATGTTGATACTCACGGGCGCGTCTCTTTCATCGTTATTCCGCCGTCCGATTCCTTATGCTTTTTGCGATATTCCCAAAGGTGTCGGCGAAAACCCGGTTTTGCGGGTCGGTCGCGTATTTGCAGAGCATCCGCAGTGTATTTTCGTCCACCGTCTGCCGCTGTCTTCCGTCACCGGCGTCGTGACCGGCCAGTACGAGCCAGCCGCGTTCCTCGCGGGCCGCGTTGATCATAGCGATCACGGCCTCGAATGCGAGGCAGTCGAATGGGCAACCGAACACCTGGTGCAGGTTGCAACGGCCGGGGAGGTTGTGGCGTTCGCCGGGAAAGCCGCGTGCGGCGACGAAATGGTCCGCGACAAGGGGGACGTAACTGCGCGTATGCGCGCCCTGACCAACGTAGGTTTGGCCGCAGGGATAGGCGAAAACCACAGGCCTCACCCCGCAACACTGCTCGACACGGTCGTTACAGTGAAGGATTTCCCATTCCATATCATCGAGAGAATACGCCTCAAGCGCATTCTTACCGATAAAGGAGAAATTCCGGGTGCATGGGTGTGTGACGGTGTGGTTGCCGATTTCGTGTCCGGCGGCCAAGGCTGCGCGCCAGTTGTCCGCGCGCTGTTCCAATGGCGCCGGCATCACAAAGAAGGTGGCCTTGATTCCAAAGGCGTCAAGAATGGGGAGGGCGATTTCCAGTTGGGAGGCGCGGGCGTCATCAAAGGTGATGCTCAGTCCCACCTCGGCGTCGTTGGGCCATGGAAAGACGGGTTCAGGAAACATCAAATCAGTCCCAAGTTCTGGAGTACAGGCTTGAGTCTTCTGTTGTGGCCGGTCTTGTATCTGCTGACCGCACCACAATCTCGATCGAAGGTCTCCATATAACTCCGCAGGCGGGACGCCCACTAAAAGTTAGGGAGTACAGGCTTTCGCCTGCAACGCCCGCGCCATCACACCACGGTTTTCTCCGTGTCAATATCAAAGAAATGCATGTTGGCCGTGTTGATGTCAAGGATGTGAGGCTTGTTCACTTCCGGTTCGCGGTCCGACTTGATACGGGCGGTGATGGCCTGATTGCCGATGGTCAGGTAGAGGTTGATTTCCGACCCCATCGGCTCCACCACTTCCACCGGCGCTTGGATGCTAATGCCCGGTCTGAGGACCTGACCCTCGTTATCCAGCATATCTTCCGGGCGGATGCCGATGGTGATGCGCTTGCCCACATAGGGATTTAGACGCGCCTGCATGGCCTCGGGGGCGGCCAGGTTTATCGTGCCGGAATCGTCTCGGAACCAGATGCCGCCGTTTTCGGCGTACAACAACCCGTCCACCATGTTCATCGGGGGGCTGCCGATGAACCCCGCCACAAACTTGTTGACCGGGTTGTGGTACAACTCCAGCGGCGCAGCCACCTGCTGAATCACACCGTCCAGCATCACCACGATCCGGTCGCCCATGGTCATGGCCTCGACTTGGTCGTGGGTGACGTAGATCATCGTGGACTGAAGGCGGTGATGAAGTTTGGAGATTTCCGCGCGCATCTGCACCCGCAGTTTCGCGTCCAGGTTGGACAGCGGCTCATCAAACAGGAAGACCTTCGGCTGGCGGACGATGGCGCGGCCCACGGCGACGCGCTGGCGCTGGCCGCCGGAAAGCGCCTTGGGCCGACGGTCGAGCAGTTCCATGATGCCGAGGATTTCGGCCGCTTCATGCACGCGCCGCTCGATTTCCTTCTTCTTGAACTTGCGCAGAATCAGGCCGAAGGCCATGTTCTTGTACACCGTCATGTGCGGGTACAAGGCATAATTCTGGAAAACCATCGCGATATCGCGGTCTTTCGGCGGCGTATCATTTACCATCCTTCCGTCAATGTATATTTCCCCCGACGTCACCTCTTCCAGCCCCGCGATCATCCGCAGCGTGGTGGATTTGCCGCAGCCCGACGGCCCCACCAGCACCACGAACTCCTTGTCTTCGATGACGAGATTCGCGTCTTTCACCGCTTCCACGCCGCCGGGAAACACTTTGTTCAGGCTGCGCAATTCGACACGTGCCATGTTTCTTCTAGCCTCCGAAGATGTTGCACTGTCCACCCGCGCCGGGCGCGGAAGAATCCCCCCGGCGCGTGGCAATAATACCGGAGCACCCGGCGACAGTCAAACGATATTGGCAATCAGTGTTGTCCTAACGCGGCACAGCCGCAACCACAATTATTCGCCAAATTCCCTCAAAAAA
>CAZLII010000658.1:0-2881 GCA_964559065.1 uncultured Nitrospirales bacterium
AGCCCGGGATGCAGCACCCGCTCCACCTTCGATTGCCCTTCCAGCCACTCCGCCACGATCAGCGCGTTGCGGTGGTGCGCCTCCATGCGCAGGGGCAGGGTCTTCACGCCGCGCAGCACCAGGAAGCAATCCATGGGCGATTGGGCGACGCCCAGCGCATTTTGCAGAAACTTGATCCGCTCGCCCAGTTCCGCATCCCTGACGATCACGGCGCCGCCCACCACGTCTGAATGGCCGTTAATGTACTTGGTGGTCGAATGCAGCACGATGTCAATGCCCAAATCAAGCGGCCGCTGAAAGTAGGGGGTCAGGAAGGTGTTGTCGCACAACGTCAAGACGCCGTGTTCGCGCGCGATTGCGGCGACCGCCGCCAAGTCCTGGAGGTTCATGAGCGGATTCGTCGGCGTTTCCGTCCAGATCAGGCGCGTTTCCGGGCGGATGGCCGCGCGCAGCGCGTCCAGGTCCCGAAGATTCACAAAATCCACGTCAATGCCCTGCTTCACCACCACGCTCATCAGCAGCCGATAGGTACCGCCGTACAGGTCATTGTGGACGATCAGGTGATCGCCGGCCTCGAATAGCGCCAGCGCCGTCGTTTCCGCCGCCATGCCCGTGGCAAACACGAAGCCGTGCTCGCCCCCCTCCAGGGCCGCCAGACACTTCTCCAGCGCCGCCCGCGTCGGATTGCCGCTGCGCGTATAATCGTATGGTCCCGGTTCCTGCACCCCGCGAAAAGCAAAGGTGGACACCTGATAAATCGGCTGCATCACCGCCCCATACGCTGGGTCAGGGCCATGACCGCCGTGGATCGCCAATGTCTCGAATCGCATGCAGTGTGCTCCTATGAAAGTCTCTTGAGAGAAAAGGCGGATATCCGCTTACCCGCGCTTTGAACAGTTTTGACATTATAACAGCCGACTGTTCTCAAATCAATGCATGGTTCAGGCAGGGGACAAGCCTTCTTCCTTTCTTCACAAAACATTGCGAGGAAAATACTTACATTTAACAGAGCGTCTGTGTGATAACGATTGTGACAGGTATGCCTTGAAAGTCTGTAATATGAGGCGATCAAAAAATCTAACTAATTCAGTCTAAATACTTATTTTATTGGGTCTGCGCTTATTGCTGATGCTTCAACGTGCCGCAGCGCCGATTTTATGGAACAGCGGGAAACATCCATCGCATCTAACGTTTTGATCTGATCTATGCGTGGGTGCTACGTTGTATGGAAAATGTCTCGGTGTTGTTTGGGGCAAAGACAAAGTGGAGGGAACCATTATGGGAACCAAGGGACGCGAAATTGTCGGTATGGATGTGGACCAGTTGCTGGAGGTGCTGAACAAGGCGTTTGCCGATGAGTGGCTGGCGTATTATCAGTATTGGCTGGGCGCAAAAGTGGCCAAAGGGCCGATGAAGGAGGCGGTGATTGCGGAGTTGATACAGCACGCGGCGGACGAACTGCGCCATGCCGACATGGTGGCGATGCGCATCTTGCAGTTGGGCGGCACGCCGGTGACGAAACCCAAGGATTGGTACAAGCACAGCAACTGCGGGTACGACGCGCCGGACGACCCCCATGTCGAGAAATTGCTTGAACAGAACGTGAAGGGCGAGCAGTGCGCGATCAGCGTGTACAAGGCGATGATTGAGTTGACCAAGGACGCCGACCCGGTGACCTACAACATGGCCCTCCAGATTCTGCAGGATGAGGTCGAGCATGAGGAAGACCTTCAGGCGCTCGTCGAGGACCTCCAATTGATGCTGGGGCGCGGCTGACCGGCCCCGATGCGTTTTCGCGCACGGCGCGGTCGCGGCGATGGGAAATCGCCCGCCCGGAAAGTGATTGTCGCATGGCCGAGGATTGTCACGGCTTTCTGAACAGATTGGACAAGCGGGGGTAGGCGGCAATCAGCCCTTGCGGAATGAGTTCGGCGGGGGGTGTTTTTCCCAATGCCGCCTGGATTTCCAGCGCATTGACGATGGCCTGCGCGCGGTAATGGTTGTTGGCGACGATGAAGAAGCGGTTGACGCCGCGCTTCATCTGTGCGACGCGTTCGATCCAGGATTGCAGTTCATCCCCGGTGTAGAGGTAGTCGTATCGTTCATCACGGGTGGCATCTTCGCGGAACCACGCGTCGCGATTGCGCCCGTGCAGGCGGATATAGGCGAAGGGCGCGGTCGCGTGGGCCGCGGGGCCGATGGAGTCCTGAAAAAGCGGCTGGTCAATATTGCAGAACGCAATGCCGCGCTTGCGCAAGCCGTCGAAGAGTTCCGGGCGGTCCCACGAGACATGGCGCAGTTCGACGGCGAGCGGCCAGTCGGGGAAGGCGTCGGCGATGCGCGCGATGCGCGCGCGATTTTCCGGGGTGCGGCGGAAACTCCAGGGAAACTGCGCGAGCACGGCGCCCAGTTTCCCCGCTTCAGCCAGCGGCGCGACGCCGTCGCGCCACCGCCTCAATTCTTCTGCGCCGGGCCAGGCGTCGCGCTCGTGTGTGCAGCGTTCCCACAGTTTGACCGTGAACAGAAACCGGGGATGGTCGGCGGCGGCGCGCAGCCAGGCTTCGGCGTGGCGCACAGCGGCGGTGCGGTAGAAGGTGACGTTGATCTCCACCAGGTCGAAGAGCGCGGCAATCAGACGCAACGGGTGCATGGCGCGCGGCATGTCCGGCGGATAGAAGACGCCTTTCCAGTCCGGATAGGACCAGCCGGCGGGTCCGACGTGGATGAAAACATCTTCCTGTGGCATGGCGCAATTATATAGAATCCGACGGCGCGGACCTGTGAGGTTTACGAAACCTCACAGGTCTATCCAGGAAGTGGAAATGTTTTCGCCGTCTGCTTCGTAAAGATACACGACGATACCGAAAAACGGCCATTCGCC
>CAZLII010000659.1:0-2878 GCA_964559065.1 uncultured Nitrospirales bacterium
GAAATAAACCTTCTTCACCAGGTTCGCGTTGCCGGTAATGGCGGTCATGCCGCCGTTCACGCACATCGCGGTGAACTGCCACGCGAACACGCCGATGATAATTTCCTCGGTCGGCACCCCGCGCCCCGCAAGCAGGCGCAGGAAGAAGACATAGATGAAAGCCATGAACAACGGAGTGAGAATGCTCCACAGGAAACCGAGTACGGAGCCCTTGTAGCGGCTCTTCAACTCGCGCGCGACGAGGTTCTGGATCAACTCCCGCCGGTCTTTCAACATGTGCCACAGTTCAATCATTGCCATTCAATTTCCGTTCGCTGTGTCGGTCCTCAGGGCCCGGGCTTCTCCAGCGCCTCCAGCACAAGTACCGCGCGGCCACGGCCCTGGTCGAGCGCATTGATGCTGCATTCGGCGAGGCGCCAGGGCGGATTTCCTTTCACTTGGCCGGCTTCGCGGATGAATGCGGATAAATTGGCCAGCGGAATATCCTCGAATGTTGCGGTCATTGTAACCAGGTTCCATCCGCCCGCCGCAGGCTTTGCATCCCGCCGCCGCGTGGTGGGGCGCGGAACGCCCGCTTTGTCGGCAATCTCTGCGAGGGGGCGCGGAAGCCGCGCGCCGAGCTCTTCGAATTTCTGCAGCAGGCCCATCACATCCTGACCCTGGATGGCGAGATGGCGAAGATCCCGCAAGTCATTCAGTTTCCGGTCCATGCGGGCCTTCATCTGCGGAGTGGACTCCAGGGCGCGATAGGTCACGAATAGCCCCAGCATAAAGAGCAGGAGGGCCACGCTGTAAAGGACGCGAGCCTTGTTCATGATCCGCGCTCCTCTCCGCCGCGCCTCGCCTTGATGGAGAAATGGACCCGCTCATCCGCTCCGGCGTCTTGCCGCTCGCTCTCGGTGATGTAGCCCGCCTTGCGAAGGCCCGCCGCCGCCGCGTCGCGGTGATTCCAGTCCGTCGCCGAACCCATGATCGCCGCGCTTTCGGGGCGTAATGAAAGGCTCTCGATCCGGATGCCGAGCTGAGCGCATTTCTGCAGGACGCGCGCAAGGATATCCGCTTGCGACGGACGAAAGAAAGCGAGGAACGGTTTGTAGTGCTCCGCCTGATCTTTCAGTGCGCGACGGGTGACCAGCAGTTCCTGGCCTTTGGGAACCTGCTGAAGTCCGCTGAGTGCCTGCGCGGTTCGGGTTAATTCGGTCTGGATTTCGTGGTCGCGCGCCTGAAGGATGCTCTGCCACGTCATTCCTGCCACGCAGAGCGCGAGGCCGGCAGCGCTCAGCCATTGCACGGTGCGCCGATGAAACGCGCTGATTCGTGATGCAGTCTTGGGGTGCGCCGTGGACTTGCCGCGTAGATTGCACAGCAGGGGTGCGCCGCCCAGCGCCCGGATCGCCAGCGCGCGCGCGAGGAAAGCAGGAGCTTTCGCATGCGTTCGGAACACCGGCGGCCCGAGGTTTTGAAGAATGTTTTCCAATGAGTGGATCGCGTCTGGTTCTTCGGCGCCCGGCCCGGTCCAGAACCATTGCAGCGAGTCTTTTGAGATGCGTCCCGGAATTTGAGCGCGCGTTACCTGTTGGGCGCGGACGGCGAATTGCCGTGCCGCTTCGTCGCCCGCTTGACGATCGAGTAGCTGCTTGAACCCGATCCGCACACCATGTGCCCCGGTGAAACCCTGATCCGTGCCGTGTCCGACCACCAACGTGGAATGATCAAGACCCACGTAAGTGACGATTCGCGCCGCACCTCGTTCAAGGGGGGCTTCGCGCAGGCTTTGGGTCCACAGCGCAAGCCCTTCGTGATCGAGAATTTCGGGGTCCAGCGCGGCCTTCTCATATTCGGAAAGGCGCTGGCGGACATCTTCCCGTCTTGCCGCAACGGCAAGAAGATCAACGGCCCTGTTTTCCGCGCGCTGCACGGATGCCACGGTATGTTCGCAGATTTCAAGGGGAAAAGGGATCTGCACATCGAGGAGGGACGGGAGAACCCGCAGGGCCTTTTCCGGCGCGCTCAACGGGGTGTGAATCCATCGAGCGAAGCTTTCCTGAGCGGACATGACGCCTGCGAGGACGACATCGTGCCGGGACAATTGGGCGCTGGACGAAATGCCGGCGGTGGCAATGGATTCGGCAATACGCTCGGCAGCCGGCCCGTCATACAGCGTTTCGCACGCATCATCTGCGCGCCCTCGCACACAGCGAACGAGGAGCAAGCGGCCGTCCGCCAGGTCGGCGCCATACGAAATCTTTATGCCCCGAACGTGCTCCATTACAGCACCCACTGAAGAATGTTCACATCGCCCGCGCCGTTTCGCTCGACCAGGGCTAAAAGACGCTCGGTGCGGCCATCCGCATAAGCCCACGCGTGCACGGTGAAATACCGACTTTTCGTATCAAGATAGACGCCTGCGCGCAACAGGAGATCGGGATCCAGCACTCCGACGAGTTCATCGAGTGAGCGAATGGGCCGCTTGTTGCGAACCCCGATGACCAGGGATGCAAGCTCCTCGTTTTCGAGACCGAGCACTCCGGCGAGGACCGTCTGGCCGGCGGTGTTCACGTTGACGGTTTCCGGAGATGCGCGGCGGCCCGGAATGACGGAGAGGGTGTCCACGACATTTGCGGAAAAAACTTCGATGAGGGTGCGGCGCTCATGACGGCGGAAATAGTCACGATTGAAGCCGGGAATGTGCAACCATTCGCCCCAGGAGTAAAGGGGTCGGTTGGGCGGGCCGTAGCTGAAATCCATGTCTTTATAAGCGCGGCTTTCGAACGGACCCTGGTCATTCTCGTCCATCCAGTCCGCCAATGCGTCCACGCGCTCCGCGGGGGTAAGGTCGCCGCAAAGCGTGAGCAGGTCCATGATGATGCCCGACGGC
>CAZLII010000660.1:0-1304 GCA_964559065.1 uncultured Nitrospirales bacterium
CACGGCGTCCGGCACGCCGACCTTGCCGATATCGTGGAGCGGACTGGCAAGCCGGACGATTTCCGCCTCGGAGGGGTGTAATCCGCACTTGACCGCCAGCAGTTTGGAGTATTCCGCCACGCGCTTCACGTGATTTCCCGTCTCACGCGAACGGGTTTCCACAATTTCACCCAAAGTAAACACGATTTCGCGCTGCGCTTCTTCAATATCATTGAAAAGGCGGACATTTTCCAGGGCAGCGGCGGCATGATTGGCGATAATACTGAGGGTTTTCAAATCGCTTTCGGTGAAACGCTGCCCCTCGCGTTTTTCCGTAACATTGAGTACTGCGATAACGCGGGGGCGCCGCATGGTGGCAATGGCAGCCTGGTCGCTGGTCGAACTCTTGCGCTCCAGCGGCACGGAGACAAAAGAATCGTCCCGAAGTTGCCGGCTTTTCGGCAGAAACTCCGGCGCGCTTTTGATATCCTGCACAAGCAACGGCTGAACATTCCTGGCAACCCATCCGGAAATGCTGTTGTCCAGTTCCGCCACCGCGCCGAGGTGGACGTGCGGCAGGCCGATGGAGCACGCGACCTCGAGGCGCCGCCCATCCTCGGAAACCAGCATGATTGACCCACGCCGGGCGTCCACGCGGTCCAGCGAAGCCCGTAGAATGAAGTCCAAAAGCGTTTTCTCATTCCGGATGGAGGCGATATTCTCGCTGATCTTGAATAGTTCGGTGATCTCCAGCAGCCGCGTGTTTTCCGTGAGCAGGCGGCGACGCTCCAAGGCATTGCTGACGGCGAGTTTCACTTCGCTGAGGTTGAACGGCTTGAGTACGTAATCATAGGCGCCTTCCTTCACCGCGGCGCGAGCCGTCTCAAGGGTGGCGTAGCCGGTCATGACGATAGGCACCAGGTTCGGGTCAATCTTCCGCGCCTCCCGGACCAGGGCGATGCCGTCCATCTCAGGCATCATGATGTCCGTGAAAAGCACCACGAAACTCTCGCCTTCCCGCAGCAAGTCCAGCGCCGCCTTGCCATTGGGGGCGAGGGCCACGGAGAAACCCTCATCCGATAGGATGTCGTACATGAGTTCCCGAATGACTATCTCGTCGTCCACCACCAGAATTCTGTCTTCTTTGGGCATAGTGAAAGCACCCTCAGCCGTTGTCAAGAGTAATCATATCACAAAATTCGGATTTCGTGGGGTTTTGGGGGAGAGGCCGGGGTTATTTTTCGCGATTCACGCCTTTTTCTTGCGCACGGCGTGCAGGGTCGCGCGGGCGCGGCGCAGCGCTGCGCGAACGCGGCGCGGCGCGG
>CAZLII010000660.1:1314-2877 GCA_964559065.1 uncultured Nitrospirales bacterium
CCGCCGGGAATGTCGCGGCGGCGGACAATGGCTTCAGGCGTCATCACGGCGAGCGCATCGCGGTCGAAAACCGGCGAAAACCTCCGAAGTTCCTCCAGAGAGCAGTCCGGCAAGCGCTTCTTCGATGCAATGCAGTGCCTGACCAGTTGGCCCACGATTTCGTGCGCTTCCCGGAAAGGCGCCCCCTTGGCCGCAAGGTAATCGGCCAGGTCCGTGGCTTCCATGAATCCTTCGCGCAGGGCGCGCGCCATGGCCTCGCTATTGAAACGGATGGCAGGAATCATGCGCGCCATCACGTCCAGGCATAGTTGCAGCGTGTCGGACGCATCGAAGACCTGCTCCTTGTCTTCCTGCAGGTCGCGGTTGTAGGCGAGCGGCAACGCCTTCATGAGCGCGCACAGCGCAACAAGATCGCCGTACACCCGCGCCGTCTTGCCGCGAATCAGTTCGGCGGCGTCCGGGTTTTTTTTCTGCGGCATGATGCTGGACCCGGTGGTGAACGCATCGCCGATCTCGATGAAACCGAACGCGGGGCTGGACCAGAACACGAGTTCCTCGCAGAAACGCGAGAGGTGCATCATGGCAATGGCGGCATTGGCGCAGAATTCGATGAAATGATCGCGGTCGGAAACGGCGTCCATGCTGTTCGCCGATACGCTTTCAAAGCCCAGTTCCTTCGCGACCATCGCGCGGTCAATCGGGTGCGGCGAACCCGCCAGGGCGGCGGACCCCAGCGGCATCACGTTCACCCGCTTGCGCGTCTGGGAGAAACGTTCCACATCACGTTGCAGCATCTCGAAGTAGGCGAGCAGGTGATGCGCCAGCAGCACCGGCTGCGCCGGCTGCAAATGGGTGTATCCGGGCAGGATGATGTCCCGGTGCGCCTCCGCGCAGTCCAGCAGCGCCGCCTGTACGGCGCGCAGGCGCGCCGTGGTGGCGTCAATCTGGTCGCGCATCCAGAGTCGCATGTCCGTTGCAATTTGATCATTACGGCTGCGCGCGGTGTGCAGGCGTTTGCCCGCATTCCCGATGCGGCGCACCAGTTCCGCCTCGATGTTGGTATGCACGTCCTCCAGCGCCGCGTCCCACGTGATGCTCCCGGCGGCCACATCGCGCGCAATAGATTCCAGTCCCCGAATGATTTGGCGGGCGTCCGATTTCGTGATGATGCCGCACACGCCCAACATGCGCGCGTGCGCGATGCTCGCGCGGATGTCCCATGGGGCCAGCCGCGCGTCAAATGACACGGATTCGCCCAGTTGCTCCATCAACGCATCCGTCTCCTCCTCGAACCGTCCGCCCCAGAGTTTGCTCATGCGTCTTTTCTCCGCGCACATGCGCCGTTTACAGCATTTTCATGTCGCCCTTCCTGCCCAACTATACTAGCGATTCACCATCGGGCACTTCCAATACGTGCTGTTGTGGCCACATCGTTAACATATCCCCGTCATTGCAAGCGAAGCGACGCACTGCGCCGCTGAGCGAGGCAATCTGAGAGACTCTGCCTGCTTAGTTCATGTATTCGTAAATACGATGACGCGTTTTGTGGACAGCACATATACG
>CAZLII010000661.1:0-2873 GCA_964559065.1 uncultured Nitrospirales bacterium
CCGAGGGCCAGGGTGAAGGCGAGGGTGAAGGCGAGGGTGAAGGCGAGGGTGAGGGTGAGGGTGAGGGTGAAGGTGAAGGTGAGGGTGAAGGTGAGGGTGAAGGCGAGGGTGAAGGCGAGGGTGAAGGCGAAGGTGAAGGCGAAGGTGATGTGTCATTTCCGCATTCGGCGGATACAAACGGCGATGGCCGGATCAACTTGTCTGAACTGCTTCGGGTCATCCAATTCTACAACGCCGGTGGCTACCATTGTGCTGAGGAACCAGGTGAAACGGAAGACGGTTATCTGCCCCGCACCGGCGCGAACCATGCGTGCATGCCGCACGCTTCGGATTACAATCCTCGGGATTGGCGGGTCAACCTGTCAGAATTGCTTCGGCTCATCCAATTTTACAATACGGGCGGCTACCATTATTGCCCCGCGTCCGGCACCGAAGACGATTACTGCCCCGGTCCGGCCTCTGCCGGATAAGGTCTTCTCTTGGGTGTTTCGGATTCCGTTCCGTGAATGTGTGCTACAGCGGTCTTCTGAGAGGCAGATAATCGCGGGCGGCGGCGATGACGTCGCCGGGGGCGATGCGGGTCATGCAGCGATGGTCGGTGGCGCAGACGGGTTTCTGGCAGGGGCCGCAATCCACGTCCACGCGCAGGACGCGCCCCTGTTCCCAAGGGCTGTCGGTATAGCGCGGGGAGGTCGGCCCCATGATGCAGACCACTGGTTTCTTGAATGCGATGGCGACATGGCGCGGTCCGCTGTCGTTACAGATCAGTAGATCGGACACGGCGACCGCCGCCTTCATCCGCGCGATGCCCGGCGGCCCGTCGTGGCATTCATGCACGGTCGTCTGGACGGCGTCGAGAAAGGCCGCGCGCGTGTCTTCCTCGCCCGGTCCCCACAGGAGCACGCACCGCGCCCCCGCTTCGCGGGTCAGGGCGTCGGCAACGGCGGCAAAGCGTTCCGCAGGCCAGCGCTTGCTGGGGCCGAAGGCCGCGCCCGGCGCGATGGCGACGATGGGGCCTTCGCCGGGAATCCCGCGACGCACCGCGTCGCATTCCTGCGGGTCTGCGGCGAGTTCAAGCCCTTGGCCGTCGTCCTCGCAACCGAGCGGCGCCACCAGCGCCAGGTACTCAAAGGCCATGTAAATGGGCGTGATCACGCCGTTCTCGCGGTGCGGCGCAACATGGTCCGTCAGCAACAGGCCGCGCCCGTCGCGGAGATGGCCCAGCCGCCGCCGCGCGCCCGCGATCCGCGCGAGCAGCGCAGCGCGGAAGGAATGCGGAAAGACCACGGCGAGGTCGGGGCGCAATGGGCGGACTTGCCGCGCGAATTGCAGCATCCCGCGGATGCTTGGCTGCGGCGCGACCGGCAGCAGCCAGTCAATCCAGGGAATGCCTTCGAGCAGACGGCAGACCGCATCGCGCCCCGCGACGCTCAGCGTCGCGGCGGGGAAACGCCTGCGCAGAGCGCGTAGCGCCGGGGTGCACATGGCGGCGTCGCCCAGCCAGTTGGGCGCGAAGGCCAGCACATGCGCGGGGGAGAGTTCTTTCATGCAGCGCGCCGCCGTTGGTCCGTCACCCGCCGCGTTCCTGGAGCGATACCCTGCCGTTTCATTGGTCGGTCTTGTCCTTCACGCGCTTGCCCAGTTCCTGAATGAAGTCCTGTTCACCGAGGGTTTCCACAAAACTCTGCTTGCGTTCGGCGTAATGGCGGCGGCTGATCTCGAAGAGGTCCATGATCGCCTGGATGAGAATGACACCGAAAAAGACGAAGAGCAGCGCAAGGATAAGGGCAAAGCGGAGAGGTTGATCGCGGTACTGGACCATGTGCACGCCGCCGAGCAGCACTATCGGGGCCGCCAGCAGAAAGTAGAAACTCCGTGGCCGCCGCCGGTTCGCTTCGCGCAGCGACTTGCGGATATGCCCCCACAACGTAATGGCCGCCGGGGGACCATTGTCTCTCGGCGCATTAGGTTTTGGGAATTGTTCCTCGTCCGCCATGCTGTTGGTTCCGGCAGCGTTGCGCGCCGCTTAGTCGGAGCAGGCGCCGCCCTGGTAGGGACACCCCGCCGAGGCGCTGCAACACGAGGCGCAGGCCGGTTCCGGCGCGGTGCCGCCGCGCAGCGCGGCAAACGCGCTCAGTTGTTTCTCGACGCGCCTGGACCCGCAATGCGCGCACACGGGCCGTTCCGCGCCGCGCAGCAGCACTTCGCTCACCTGATTGCAGTCCCGGCAACGATATTCAAACAAGGGCATGGGAAAGCCTCCTGAATGCCATCGGCAATATATCCTTTTGCTATTAAATAATAGCAGGGAAACGATGGAATTGGCAAGGTTTGCCGTCACGGCGCATCCGGCGGTTTACGCACACGGAACGCTTTTGTTAGACTGCGCAGCACACGCACGGCGATGGGGCGTTTGGACGAGGAAGCCATGAGCGACGAAGGCGCAACGGTGCTGCTGGTGGAACGCGACCCGGAATCGGGGCGCGGGCTGCTGGCCTTTCTGGAGGAGCGGGGGCACGCGGCGGAGTGGGCGGACAGCCTGGAGAAGGCGTACAACCTCATTGATGCCCAGCCCTACGACGTGATCGTCGCCAATCTGAAGATGCAACGCGGCCCGGTGATGCGTCTGATGGCGGTCGCGCGCGACCGCAACCCCGATGTCTGCGTCATCTTCATCACCGACGAGCGGGCGCGCAAATACGGCGGCGCCTTCCCGGCGCGAAAGATCCATATCGTCGCCTCGGCCTCGCCGCGCGGCGCGGGCGTCATGGCCAAGGCGGTCGCGGCGCTGGCGCTCGCGCGCGGGACGCTGCAGGCGCGCGGGATCGTCGGCCGGGCGCGGCCGCTCGCCATGGTCGGCTTCGGCGGCTACC
>CAZLII010000662.1:0-2860 GCA_964559065.1 uncultured Nitrospirales bacterium
CATGACCCGGCAAGCACGCGGAATAATTAGCCGGCCGGAACACTTCGGGAAAGGCATCCAGAGCGGCGATCAGTTCGTCCTTCCGCCAGACATGATTCCCCATCGTGAACGCATGGATGCCCAGTGCCTGCAATTCCCGTAGCGATTCCGGCGTGGCGCCCATGCCGCCCGCCGCATTTTCCGCATTCGCGATGACAAAGTCAACTTCGTTTTCCTCGCGCAGACGCGGCAGTTGCCGGGCCACACAGTACCGGCCCGGCCTCCCGACGATGTCGCCGATGAACAGGATTCTCATACATCCCCTTCCGCGTGCATGTACGCCATGGATGGTGCTCATTCACGGGCTGTGGCCGTCGTAGAACCCTATGGACAAAATGGACGATATGGGCACTATGTTCGCCAGAGCGCAAGAGGCGCTGAGTCCCCTGAGAGACTCCATTACACCCTTCCGTCCATTGCGTCCATTGCGTCCATTCTGTTCATTTCATCCAGGTGTTGGCGGAAAACCGCTTCGATAACGGCCGGTTTCCCGGCATATCCGACGGCTACTTCGCCATTTCCACCGCGCGGGTTTCACGCACCACGGTGACCCGGATTTGACCGGGATAGGTCAATTCCGCTTCGATTTTTCGCGCCACATCGCGGGCCAGTTGGTAGGCTTCACCATCGCTGATTCTCTCCGGTTCCACCACCACGCGCACTTCGCGGCCCGCCTGAATGGCATAGGCCTTTTGGACGCCCGGAAATTCATCCGCCACCTTCTCCAGTTGTTCCAGACGCTTAATATAGTTTTGCAGCGTTTCGCTGCGCGCGCCGGGGCGCGCCGCCGACAACGCATCCGCCGCCTGCACCAGCACGGCGATCAGGCTGTTCATGGGCATTTCGCCGTGGTGCGCGCCAACCGCGTTGGCAATCGTGTCGTTTTCGCCGTAGCGCTTGGTCAGGTCATGACCGAGCACCGCGTGGGACCCTTCCACTTCGTGGGTGAGCGCCTTGCCCACGTCATGAATCAACCCGGCCCGCCGGGCCTCCTGCACATTGATCCCAAGTTCTGAGGCCATGACGGCGCAGAGGTGGCTCACTTCCAGGGAGTGCTGGAGAACGTTCTGCCCGTAAGACGTCCGGAAACTCAGCCGTCCCAACAACTTGACGAGTTCCGGGTGCAGGCCGTGGACATCCGCCTCCAGGCAGGCCTGTTCCCCCCGCTCTTTGATGGTCTGGGTCATTTCTTCGGACACCTTTTCGACCATCTCTTCGATGCGCGCGGGATGGATGCGTCCGTCCTGAATCAGCCTTTCCAGCGAGAGCCGCGCCACCTGGCGACGAATCGGGTCGAAACCGGAGAGGATCACCGCCTCGGGCGTGTCGTCAATGATGACATTGACGCCGGTGGCATTCTCCAGCGCGCGAATGTTTCGTCCTTCGCGCCCGATGATGCGACCCTTCATGTCGTCATTGGGCAAATTCACCACGGATACGGTGGTCTCGGCGACGTGGTCCGCCGCGCACCGCTGAATCGCCTCCCCGATAATCCATTTGGCTTTCTTTTCCGAGGCCTCCCGCAATTCCTCTTCGGCGCGCTTCAACTGAAGCGCGCAATCCCGTTTCACTTCGTTCTCCAACTGGAGAAACAGTTCCTTGCGGGCCTGTTCCGCCGTCAGCCCGGCGATGGCCTCCAGTTTCCGGGTCTGCTCCGCCTGAATTGTCGCGATACGATCGCGCTCCTTGTCCAGCGCCTTTTCCCGTCTGACCAGTTCCCGTTCCTGAGAATTCAATTCCAGGGCGGACTTGTCCAGGGCCTGCGCCCGATTGTCCAGCGTTTCCTCTTTGGCCAGAATCCGCTTCTCGGTCGCCGCAATCTCACGGCGCAGTTCCCGGCCTTCCTGTTCCAATTTGGCGCGAAGATCAATCTCCAGTTCTTTGATATGTGTTTTTGCGTCCTTGACGATGGTAGCGGCTTCTCGTTCCGCATCGGACAATGCTTGGGCGCAGTCGCGCTTCGCGCGCCCCACCATATTGTTGACTCGGATGTGAATGACAACAAAGGTGAGAATTCCGCCCAAGAGAAATGCCGCCACGATCCCCACCAGGACCAGTGGCCCAAATAACATGCGTCGTACCTCCATCCCTACGGGATTTTATGCACTTATCCCGACAGAGGCGTCGCATGGGGAAGAATGAGGCAGACAATTAACACATCGAATATAAAGCGTCGCAATTCCAGAGGGGACTAGCGCCTTTCGTTTCAGCGTTGCACATGCCGACACTATCCGATATCGCCCTTATATAGGGGCGTGTGTTGAGCATCCGACCTAAGTCCTTGCACTTCCCCAACCTATTGCCGGGTAAGAACCTTAACTGTCGCGCTTATTATATGTTGATGCCGCTTGGATGTCAACGCTTTCGAAAGGCCCCCGAAAAACCGGAGAAAGACGAAAAACGGGTGGATAGACGGGAGAGGAAAAGGGCAAAAACAGTTGGAAAGACCGGAATGTTCAGACCAATTGGGCTGGCGTAGTTTCTTGGCTTCGTATCCACAGTGTCCCTCCCGTCCATACGGATAGTACGGTTTCCCCTCGGCGGCGCCACCGCCCGGTTGCCATTCCCGCTGGGCGCGGTGCTATAGTATGAGAAGCGCCCGGCCGGGCGATTTTTGGTTTTTATTGCGCCGCAGCCGTACGCCGCTGCGGCAGCGGGGTGTTCATGAAGACATTTGACAGGGAATTGGTGTCGGGCAGTATTTTCCGCTCGGTATGGAAACTGGCCTGGCCGCTGGTGCTGCTGAACCTCGTGAACGGCGCGCACGCCCTGGTGGACCACATCTTGGTGGGGCATTTCGTGGCGTCGCCGGACAATGCGG